>DASPRL010000316.1 GCA_035624475.1 Terriglobales bacterium | reverse complement strand
GCGCTCCTGGCGGCGGGCGCGCAGGGCGATGAGCTTGTCGTGCATGTGCAGGGCGGCCTTGCGGGCGGCGGCCACCGCGGTGACCACCAGGTCGGCGCCGCGCACGTTGTCGCCGGCGGCGTAGATGTCCTCGCGCGAGGTCACCCCGGTCTCCTCGCTCTCCACCAGCAGCGTGCCCCACTTGGTGGTCTTCAGGTTCTCGGCGGTCTCGGGGATGTCGGTCTCGGGGCTGTAGCCGATGGCCAGCGCCACCGTGTCGCAGGGAATGACGAACTCGGAGCCGGGGATGGGGACGGGGGAGCGGCGGCCCTTGGCGTCGGGCTCGCCCAGCTTCATGCGAATGCACTCCGCGCCTTCCACCTCACCCTTCTCGTTGCCCAGGAACTTGACGGGGGCGGTCAGCCACTCGAACTGCACGCCCTCTTCGCGGGCGTGGATGCGCTCTTCCATGCGCCCCGGCATCTCCACCTCGCTGCGGCGGTAGACGCAGTAGACCTTGGTCGAGGGATTGAGGCGGCGGGCCACGCGCACGCAGTCCATGGCGGTGTCGCCGCCGCCGATCACCAGGGTGGTGTGGCCGGCGTGGGGGCGGATCTTGTTGGGGCCGTCCTTCAGCATCCACTCCGGCAGCAATTCGACGGGCAGGTTGCCGCGCACCAGGTACTCGGTGGCCTGGTAGATGTTCTTGAAGGTGTCTTCGCCGGGGATCTTCATCTCCCCGCCCTTGATGGCGCCGTAGCCCAGGAAGACCAGGTCGAACTGGCGCAGCAACTCTTCGACCGGATGCTCCTTGCCCACGCGGTAGTTGGAGACGAACTTGATCCCCAGCGCCTCCAGGTCCTTGATCTTGTCGAAGACGATCTCCTTATTGAGCTTGAAGCCGGGGATGCCGTAGAGCAGCAGGCCTCCGGGATAGGGCCAGGCATCGTAGACCGTGACCTCGTGTCCGCGCGCCGCCAGCTCTTCGGCGACGGCCAGGCCGGCGGGGCCCGCGCCCACCACCCCGATGGTCATGCCGGTCAGGGGCTGGCGCTCGCGCTTGGGGTAGCCGTAGTTCTTGCGCACGTAGTCGAGGCAGAAGGCCTCCAGCTTGCCCACGTTGACCGCGCCCTTGCGCGGCAGCAGCACGCAGTTGCCCTCGCACTGCTTTTCCTGGGGGCAGATGCGGCCGCAGACGTCGGGGAAGTTGGAGGTCTCGAGAAACTTCTGGGCGGCGCCCACGAAGTCGCCCTGGCTGATGAGGAACAGCGCCGCGGGGATGTCGTTGTGCAGGGGGCAGCCCTGGGTGCAGGGAGCGTGCTCGCAGTAGAGGCAGCGGGAGGCCTGCTCGATGGCCTCCTCCGGGGTGTAGCCCTGGTAGACCTCGTTGAAGTTGTGGACGCGGTCCTCGGGCTTCTGCTTGGCGGGCTTGCGCCCCTCGATGGCGTAGCGTTGGCGGCGTGTGAGCATCGTCGGCCCCACCTCTCCGGTTTCCGGATGCACGCTTCTAGGCTATCCGGGCTAGTCCTAGCCGCCAGTGACGCAGGACACAAGGCCTTGTGACGGGTAAACCGGGGCCCCGCCCCGGGAGGCCCGCCGCAGGCGCATAATAGGCGGGTGCGAGGCCTATGAGCGCCCTCTCCGAGGTGATCCAGCGTGCCGCCGTCCAGGCCGGCTTCGAGCTGGCGGGGATCGCCCCGGTCGGGGATGACGCCCTGCCCGAGCTGGCCCACTTCCCTGCCTGGATCGCCGCTGGTCATGTCGGCGAGATGGACTACATGCAGGCGCGGGACGAGCGGGGCCGGCTGCGCCGCGCGTCGGTCCAAGAGACCTTCCCCTGGGCGCGCTCGGTCATCGTCTGCGCCCTCAACTACAACAGCGCGGCGCCGCAGTCGAGCGAGAAGGCCGAGGCTGCGCGCGGCTGGATCTCGCGCTACGCTTGGGGGCGGAAGGACTATCACCAGGTCGTCATGGCGCGGCTGCGCCAGGTGGAAGCGGCGCTACGGGTGGCTGCCGGCGACCATCCCGATCTCCAGACCCGCTGCTACGTGGACACCGGCCCGCTGCTCGAGCGGGTAGTGGCGGCGCACGCCGGCCTGGGCTGGCTGGGCAAGAACACCTGCCTCATCCACCCCAAGCTGGGTTCGTGGCTTTTCCTCGGAGTGATCCTGACCTCGTTGGAGCTAGAGCCGGGCGCGCCCCTGCCCGACCGCTGCGGCTCCTGCACCCGCTGCCTGGACGTCTGTCCCACCCAGGCCTTCCCTGCCCCCTACCAGCTCGATGCCGCGCGCTGCATCTCTTACCTCACCATCGAGAAGCGCGGCGAGATCCCGGAGGGATTGCAGGCTGGGGTGGGGCGGCACGTTTTCGGCTGCGACCTTTGCCAGGAGGTCTGTCCCTGGAACCGCAAGGCGCCGGTGAGCGCGGCGCCGGAGCTCCAGCCGCGGCCGGAGCTGGTCAACCCGGCGCTGGAGTGGCTGGCCGGGCTTTCCGAAGAGGAGTTCCGCCGGAACTTCCGCGGCACGGCGGTGCG
>DASPRL010000315.1 GCA_035624475.1 Terriglobales bacterium | reverse complement strand
CGGATCAACATCGCGAAGAAGCCGCCAATCCAGAACATCACCGTGATCGAGATGAGATAAAGCATCGCGATGCGCTTGTGATCGGTGGTCAGCAGCCACGACTTGATGCCGTAGTCGGCGTTCAAGTAGTGCTCGCGCGGCAGTGCGTGGTGGGTCTCGGCAGTCGCCATGCTCATTGTCCCTTGGCCCCGGCCGCCGCCGGTGCGGGCTGGCCCGGGGGTTGCTTCAGCGATTTGATGTACTCCACCAGTTGCAGCAGTCCTTCTTCGCTCACCTGGGTGGAGAAGTTGGGCATGATGGCGGGGAAGCCCGCCACGCGGGTGGCGTCGGGATTGGTGACGCAGGTGCGCAGGTAGTTCTCATCCGCCACCAGAGCGCGCCCGTCGGCCATCTTCACGGTCTGGCCGAACAGGCCCACCAGGCTGGGCCCGCGTCCGCTGGCGTCGGCCTTGTGGCAGGTGGCGCAGCCCAGTTGCTGGAAGAGCCGCTCGCCCGAGGCCGACAGCGAGCCGCCCGGCCCGCCGCCCAGCCACTGCTCGTAGGCCGCCGGCTCCATCACCACCACCTGCCCGGTCATGCGGGAGTGCTGCGTGCCGCAGTACTCGGCGCAGAACAGATGATACGTCCCCACCCGCGTGGGCCGGAACCAGAAGTGGCGGTAGCGGCCCGGCAGCACGTCCTGCTTGATGCGGAACTCGGGAATGAAGAAGCTGTGGATCACGTCCTGGGAGACGGTGATGAGCTCGATGTCGCGGTTCACGGGCACGTGCAGCTCGTTGATCTCCCGCGTCCCGTCCATGTGCTGCACCTTCCACATCCACTGCTTGCCCACCACGTAGATCTTCAGCGAGTCGCGCGGCGGGCGGTTTTCCGCGAAGAACAGGCTCGCTCCCCACACGAACATCACCATGGTCAGGCCCAGGGGGAGCAGCGTCCAAGCCAGCTCCAGCGGCAGCGCTCCTTCCACCTCGTGCGCGTGGGGATGGCGCGAGCGCCGGTAGCGGATAGCAAAGTAGAAGATGGTGAGGAAGATCCCGGCGGAGAAGAATGCCGCCACCGTCACCAGGAAGAAGTAAAGCTGGTCCACCTGGGCGGCCAGGCTGGAAGCCTCCTGCGGGAAGAGCGGCAGGGTCTGCCACATGGCTAGCGGCCTCCTTCCCGCGGCGCGGAAGACATCGCCGCGCGCTTGTGTTCGGCGCGGACCATCAGCCCGATGAAGGTCCCCAGCAGCAGCAGCGTCAGCAGCGCGCCCACCCGCAGCAGCCGCACCACCAGCGCGCCGTAGCGGCCGGTGTTGGGATCGTAGTGATAGCAGTACAGCAGGACCTGGTCCACCAGGGTGCCGATCTTGTGCTGCGAGGACTCGACCAGGGCCAGGCGCAGGTCGCGCGCCGGATAGTCCACCCCATAGAAGTACTGGGCGAACTTGCCCTCCGGGGTCAGTACCATGATGCCGCTGGCGTGCGCGTACTGCCCGGTCTGGGGGATGTAGGCGTAGCCGAAGCCCGCCGCCTTGGCCAGGGCCGTGATCGCGGCCGGGTCGCCGGTGAGGAAGTGCCAGCCTTGCTCCGCTCCGGGGCGCGGGTAACGCGCCAGCACGCGCTGCTTCTCGGCGGCGGCGGTCTGCGGCGTGTCCTGGGGATCGAAGCTCACGGTCACGACCTCGAAGTCGCGCCCCGGCTGGAAATCGAGGACGCGCAGCACGCCCGCCAGTCCGTACAGCACCTGCGGGCAGAGCATGGGGCAGCGGTAGTAGGCCAGGGTGAGGATCACCGGGCGCTTGCCGAAGTACTGCCTCAGGGTGACGGCGCGGCCGGCCTCATCGCGGAAAGCGAGGTCGAGTGGCACTTGCTGGTTGAGCCGCTGCTCGAAGGTGATCTGCTGCAGGACGTTGGCCTTGGGCGCCGGGGCCGCCGCCTGCGGCTGGTAGAAGCTCTGCCCCGAGGCCGGGAGCGCGGCGGCCACCGCCAGCGCTGCCGCCAAACAGATGCGCGACCTCTGCCCGCCGGACTTCATGGCTTTCCCTCCGGCTGGGGCTGTCCCGCGGGCGGCGCCGGCCGCGTGGGCAGCCCGCGCTCGATCACCATCTCCATGGCCTGCTCGATGGGGATGTGCACGATGCCCACGTTCTGGTCCACCCAGCCGTAGCTGTTCAGCAGATAGCGCTCCCGCTGCTGCATGGTCTCGAGGTCCACGGAGTCGGTGATGAACGGACGGTAACGGTTGTCGGCCGCCCCGGGCACCGGCGGAGGCGGCTGCAGTTGGGGAGCGGGGAAATCCTGCCGGGCGCGCCCCTGACGAAACATGGGGCTGACCTCGGGTTCACGCCGCTCGGCTTGCTGCGAGAAGACGTGGAACAGCCCCCACAGCACCACCGTGACCAGCAGCACGGCCACCGCCAGGCAGAGGCAGAACGTCACCACGCCGCGAATGTGGACGTCGCGCACTTCGTGCTTGGGCTGCGAGTTGTTCTCAGTCGGCTGCATGGTCACTCGTTGCCAGGGTCAGCTCCGGGTCGTGGAGGGGCAGCACCGGCCGCTGTTTCAGTTCGCGCAGGAACGCCGCCATCCAGATCCCGCCCAGAGCGATGGGCGCCGCCAGGTCCATCCAGCTCGGCCGCAGGTGGGCGTGGTTGGCGGCAAAATTGGGCTCGATCAGCCAGAACAGGTCCACGGCGCGCATGACCAGGATGATCCCCGCCAGCAGCGCCAGCCGCCGCGCGGCACGCTTCAGGTTGCGCGACAACAGCAGCGCGAAGGGCAGCGCGAAGTGGAAGATCACCAGCAGCAGACCCACCGCCTCCCAGCCCCCGCTCCAGCGGTTCAGGTACCACGAGGTCTCCTCCGGCAGGTTGCCCGACCAGATGATCAGCAACTGCGAGAAGGAGAAATACGCCCACAGGATCACGAAGGTGAGTACCAGCTTGCCCAGGTCGTGGAAGACCTCGGGGTGGACTGCCTGCTTCAGGGGCTGGAAGCGCGCCAGCAGCGCCACCATGCCCACCGCCAGGCACAACGCCGACAGGCACTGCCCCGCCATGAACAGCATGCCGTAGATCGTGGAAGACCAGTGCGGGTCCAACGACATCACCCAGTCGATGGAAGCCAGGGTGACGGTGGCGGCGTAGAGCAGCAGCCCGGCGGCGCTCCCGCCGCGCAGGCGGAGTCGCAGGTCGCGCTCCGGCTCCT
>DASPRL010000314.1 GCA_035624475.1 Terriglobales bacterium | reverse complement strand
TCCATCTTCCTGGGCAACCAGGACGTGCTGGCCGAGTATCAGGTCATCAACAACAACTTCTCGGCCGAGTACGGGCGCAACATGGGCTCGGTGATCAACTACATCACCAAGTCGGGCAGCAACAGCCTGCACGGGACGGCGTTCTGGTTCTACACTGGCTCGTGGCTGTCTTCACGGAGGAACGAGGAAAAATCTCCGTTGCTGGGCTTCTGCGTCCCGCCCGCGACCTCGCTCACTTCCAATTGCCTGGACCCCAACGTGCCGCGCTTCGACGAGAACCGCATCGGCGGCACCATCGGCGGGCCCATCAAGAAGAACAAGGCTTGGTTCTTCGCCTCCTACATGCGCGACTACCAGCGGACTGGGGCTGCTCCCTCGAGCTCGGCCCCCTTCGTCACACCCACGCCTGCGGGTTTGGCCACGCTGGCAGCCTGCTTTCCCGGCAACCCGGGGGTGATCGCGCTGCAATCCCAGGGCCCCTATGGGGTGACGGCCGGTAACCCAACGCCCACTCCCGGCTCGACTTTCACGCAAGCCGTCCTGGCTTGCCCGGGGGTGGAGTTCGGCGAGGTGACCCGCTTCCTGCCCAGCCAGTTCAATGACAACGAGCTCACGGGCCGGATCGATGTGCAGGTCACCCAGAAGGACCGCTTCTTCGGGCGCTACATCTACCAGGACAACAACCTGACCAACGCCACCGGGCGCTTCGCGGCCGGGGCGGTGGTAGGCATCCCGGCGCGCGACCAGCAGATCGGTCTGGACTGGGTACACACCTTCACCGACCACTTCATCAACCAGGCGCGCTTCGGCTACTCGCGGGCGGGCTTCGGCTTTGAAGGCGGAACCTTCCCCGACTGCACCGACACCAGCATCCTCGCCTGCCCCTCGGGCCAGCAGTTCCTGGATGGGGTGAACCTGACCTTTGGCATGCAGAACAACCTGCCGCAGGGCCGGTTGATCAACGTCAGCCAGTGGCAGGACAACGCCTCCTGGGTGCACGGCCGCCACACCATCAAGTTCGGTGGTGAGTACTCGCGGCAGCGCTCCCCCAACGTCTTCCTGCCCAACATCAACGGCACCTTCTTCTGGGGGAGTTTCGATGACTTCATCGCTAACACTCCCGTGCAGTTGAGCCTCACCGACGGCCCGGCCTCCTTCAACTTCAAGGAGCAGGACGGGGCGATGTACGTACAGGACAGCTGGCGCTGGAAGGACAACCTGACCCTGAACTTCGGGGTGCGCTGGGAGTACTACGGGCAGGCCATCAACCTGCTGCACGACCTGACCGTGGCGCGCGAAACCGGGCCGACTCCTTTCTGGGACACGACCCTGCCCCTCGCGCAACGCACCATCGCCGAGGTTCCCCAGGACACCAACAACTGGGGACCGAACGTGGGCTTCACCTACACCCCGCACATCTTCCCGGGGCTGTTCGGCCGGGACAAGACGGTCTTCCGGGGCGGCTTCCGCATCGCCTACGATCCGGAGTTCTACAACATGTTCCTGAACGTAGCGACGGCGGCGCCGGTGGTCAACGCGGGCACCATCTTCGGGGTGGGGCTGCCGGCGGTGGCTCCCACCGGGGCCTCGCTGCGGGCAGCCGGCTACCTGGCGTTCATCCCCACCGGATCGGACCCGGGCTTCCGCACCCAGACCCGCGTGTCTCCGGATTTCCACAATCCCTACGCGGAGCAATGGAACTTCGGCTTCCAGCGTGAGCTGACCTCCAAGATCGCGCTGGAGGTGAACTACGTGGGCAACCACACCATCGGCAACTTCCAGACCGTCAACGGCAACCCTTTCCTGGGCCCCATCGGTGGGGGCGTAGGCTCGGGCCTGGCCAACGACTTTCCGGCGCTGGTACCGGCCGGAGTCACGCAGTGTTCGACCCCGGGGCAGCCGGGCTTCAACACGCGGCCCGTCTGCACCAACGGTCTGCTTCGCATCCGCGACAACGGCGCGTGGTCGATCTACCACGGGCTGCAGAGCGAGTTGCGCATCCAGAACTGGCACGGCCTCTCCTCGGGCTTTACCTGGACCTGGAGTCACGCCATCGACAACGTCAGCGAGATCTTCTCGACGGCGGCTGCCGGCAATGGCGTGGCGGGTCCGATGGATCCGTTCAACCCCAACATTCCGGAGCGCGGCACCAGCGGCACGTCCTACACCCACGTCGTCTCCCTGTGGTTCGTGTATGAGCTGCCCTGGTACAAGAGCCAGGCGGGCTTCCTGGGCAAGGTGCTGGGCGGATGGCAGATGAACGGCATCTACCGCTACCGCTCGGGTCAGCCCTTCAATCCGCTGGAAGAAACCCTCAGCTCCATTTCCAGCATCTACTGCGATCGCACCTTCAACAACACGTTCTACGGCATCGACACCTGCCGCCCGATCCTGAACGATCCCAGCGCTCCCCTCGACACGGTGGGCATCTACGATGCCACCTGCACGCTGCAGGATCCGTTCGGGGCGGGCACGACGCAGTTCCACTGGGTGTTCAATAACACCCAGGCGGCACTGTGCACCGGCAACCCCTTCGGGGGCGTGGGCCGCAACACCCTGCGCGCGCAGACGTTCAACAACCTGGACTTCGGCGTGTACAAGAACTTCAAGATGGGCGAGCGCGTGACCTTGCAGATCCAGGCCAACGGCTTCAACGTCTTGAACCGGCAGTACCGCGGCACACCGGACCCGTTCCTGGAAGATGGCGGGTTCTCCACCGTCGGTGGCTCGTTCATGAACAACTTCTTCTTCAACCCTGCTGGTGTCCCCACCAGCAACCGCCAATTCACCTTCGGCATGAGGTGGATCTTCTAACCTCGGCTTAAGGCAGCGGTTCCACTCTTCGAGGCCAGCCGCAAGGCTGGCCTCTTTTTCTTGCCGGTCACTTGCCGGGTAGTTCTGGCAAATCCCTGGGAGCGCGGTCTCAGCGCAGGCGTAGAATGCGCGGGAGCCTGCACGGAGCCAGCCCATGAGGTACGACTTCCTGGTTGAAACCTACGCGACCGAGCGCATCAAGGTGGTGAGCGTGTGGAGCGAGTTCCGCGACGCCGACCTCGAGTTCCGGCCCCATGCCAAGGACGCGCGCGGGCGCAGTGTCCACGAGCAGATGGTGCACCAATGCGTGAGCGAGGACGTGTGGTTCCGCACCATGCTGGGGATCGACGTGGGGGCGCCGCCGCTGCCGGCGCAAGAAACGCGCCTGGGCTTCCTGCGGCGCTACGCGGAGGACAGCGCCAAGCGGCTGGCGGCGCTGCGCACTCGGGACGAAGCCTGGTTCGAAGGCGACACGATGTTCTTTGACGGGAAGCGTTCGCGGGCCTGGGTCATGACCCGGCGCATCGCCCACACCGCCCATCATCGCGGCCAGCAGATGGCCATGCTGCGCATGCTGGGACGCGACCTGCACAGCAACTATGGCCCCACGGCCGACACCGGGGGCCTGATGCAGAATCACGCTCCCACGATCTACGCCTATCCCGACCTGGATGCACTGCTCGAGGCCGAAGCGGCCGGGGGCCGGAAGGCCCCTCTGCCGGGAGTGGGAGCCATGCCGGTCAGCGAGCGTCCCTCCGGGAAGTAACCCCGGCCGAGTGCATCCACCTTCCCCCCCCGCCTTTGCCCCAGCCGCCGAGAGAAAATAATTAACCTAGTTGACATTCTACCTGGTGGAGTGATACTGTGCAGCCGTCAGGTGGGGGCCGGAACTGCCCGGTACGGGGGGTGTGTGTGGACATCCCGACCGCCGCCTGGAAGGATTTTCCTCCCGCCCCGGCGCCGCCTCGCGCGCAACACCTCTTTCCCTCGCCCGCCGCCCTCCCAAGAATCGCGATCGCCACCGGCGCTCCGCCGCCCGGAGTGTGAACCGCCATGAACCACGCAGCGACCTCTCCGATTCCCACTGATCCGGCGCTGCTGGCCGAGGTGAGGCGCTATGGCAGCTTCGACACCAGCGGCTGCTACCAGTGCGGAAGCTGCACCCTTTCCTGCGACCTGGTGACAGAGTTCGTGAACTTCCCCCGCCGCAGCATCCGCTACGTCCTGCTGGGCCTGAGAGGGCCGCTGCTGGCCAGCCTGGAGCCGTGGATCTGCCATGACTGCGGCGATTGCTCGCTGCTGTGCCCGCGCCAGGCCGGGCCGCGGCTGTCCATGGCGACCCTGCGGCGCTTCCTGACCGCGCAGTACGACTGGACTCGCATCTCCGGCAAGCTGCTCGCCTCCCGAGCGTGGCATATCGCCGCCCTGACTTTCGTGGCGCTCCTGGTGGTGGCTCTGATCCTGGTCTATCACCTGACCTACGTGGGTCTGCCGTTCTCCGACTTCGCGACCACGCCCATGGGGCTGGAGCACATGTTCCCCATCATGACCTACTACGCGGTCACGGTGCTGCTGCTTCCGCTGCTGCTGGTGCTCTCGCGGATCTACCGCATCTGGCGGCTGACCATGGGCGGGGAGGGACGGACGCCCATGCCCGTGTCCGCCTACGTGGCGGAGGCGTGGACGTACGTGTGGCACTCGGCCACGCACAAGTTGATGCGCAAGTGTCCGGACCGGAGCCGCTGGCTGGGACATTGGCTGCTGGCCCTGGGCACGGGCCTCATGCTCACCGTGAAGCTGCTCGCGCTCAGGTGGTTCCAGACGGACGCGGTCTATCCCATCTACCATCCGCAGCGCTGGCTCGGCTATCTGGCGGCCGGGTTCATCTTCTACGGGATCGGCGACATCCTCATCGGCCGCATCCGGGCGCAGAAGGAGTTCTACAAGGAAACCAGCTTCGAGGACCTGGTCTTTCCCATCCTGCTGCTCCTGACCGCAGCCAGCGGGCTGGCGGTGCACGTCTTCCGCTACCTGGGCTTTGGGATGACCTGCCACTTCCTGTACGCCGCGCACGTGATCGTGGCCACGCCCATGCTCCTGGTCGAGATGTCGTTCGGAAAGTGGTCGCACATGATCTACCGGCCGCTGGCGCTGTACTTCGAAGCCGTGAAGGAGCGCGTCCGGCGGCAGGCGCCGGCGGAGGAGGCACTGCCCCATGTCCTCTGAGCCATTGCGGAGTCAGCCGGTGGGTGCCGCCCTGGTGGTGGGCGGCGGGATCGGCGGGATGCAGGCGGCCCTCGACCTGGCCGCCGGCGGCATCAAGGTCCATCTGGTGGAGGGCCGGCCCGCCATCGGCGGGGTGATGTCGCAGCTCGACAAGACCTTTCCCACCAACGACTGCGCCATGTGCACCATGGCGCCACGCCTGGTGGAGATCGGCCGCCACCGCGACATCGAGATCCTCTCCCTCAGCGAGGTGCAGAGCATCCAGGGCGGGCCGGGGGACTTCCGCGTCACCGTGCGCAAGCGGCCGCGCTTCGTGAACGAGTCGAAGTGCACCGGCTGCGGTACCTGCGTGGCCAACTGCCCTGTGCACAACGTGGTGCAACCCCTGGAGCCCCCGCGCATCGAGCTGGAGCCGGCCTACCGGGAACCGGTCGCGGGCATCCTGGCGCGCCACCGCCACCGCACCGGGCCGCTCATGCCCATCCTGCAGGAGGTCGATGCGGCGCTGCATTACTTTCCCGAGGGCGTGTTGCGGTACCTGGCCCAGGAGACCGGGTATCCGCTGGCGCACATCTACCGCATCGCCACTTTCTACAGCGCCTTCAGCGTGGTCCCGCGCGGCAAGTACGTGATCAATGTGTGCATGGGGACGACCTGCTACGTGCGCGGCAGCCAGCGCCTGATGGACAAGCTCAGCGAGAGCCTGGGCATCAAGCCGGAAGAGACCACGCCCGACATGAAATTCACGCTCAAGAGCGTGCGCTGCATCGGATGTTGCGGGCTGGCTCCCGCGCTCACCGTGGGCGGGGAGGTCTACGGCAAGCTGACCCGCAAGGACGTGCCCGACATCCTGCACAAGTGCAAGGAGGCGGCCTAGCATGCCGCTCAAACTGGAAGAGCTACGCCGGACGAGAGAGCAGGCACGGGAGGAGGCGCGCCTGCGCTCCGGCAAGGTGAAGGACCTGATGGTCTGCTGCGGGACCGGCTGCGTGGCCGGCGGCGGCTTCCGCATCAAGCAGGCCCTGGAGAAGGAGATCGAGCGCCGCGGCCTGAAGGACCAGGCGCGGGTGGTAGGGACGGGCTGCAACGGATTTTGCGGCCAGGGGCCGCTGCTGGTGGTCATGCCGGAGGGGAATTTCTACGGCTGGCTGAAGCCGGAAGACGCGGCCACCCTGGTGGAGGAGCACCTGGTCCACGGGCAGCCGGTCGAGAAGCTCATGTACGTCTCGCCCGCGAGCAAGAAGCCGGTCCCGCTGCTGGCGGACATCCCCTTCTTCCAGAAGCAGATGCCGGTCGTGCTGCGCAACAAAGGCCTCATCGATCCCGAGCGCATCGAAGACTACCTGGCGCGCGATGGCTACCAGGCGCTGGAGAAGGTCCTGACCAGCCTCACCCCCGACCAGGTGATCGAGGAGATCACGCGCTCGGGGCTGCGCGGGCGGGGCGGCGCGGGATTTCCCACCGGCATCAAGTGGCGTGTCTGCCGCCAGGAGAAGAGGACGCCCAAGTACCTGGTAGGGAACTGCGACGAAGGCGACCCGGGGGCCTACATGGACCGCAGCCTCCTGGAGTCCGACCCCCACTCCCTGGTGGAAGGGATGATCATCGCCGCCTACGCCATCGGCGTCGCCCGCGGCTTCGTCTACATCCGGACCGAATACCCGCTGGCCATCGAGAGGCTGCAGAAGGCCATCGCCAGCGCGCGCCAGCACCAGTTGCTGGGCGAGCGCATCCTCGATTCCGACTTCGCTTTCGACCTCGAGATCCGGGAGGGGTCGGGGGCGTTCGTCTGCGGGGAAGAGACCTCGCTAATCCATTCCATCGAAGGGGAGAGCCCGGAGCCGCGGCAGCGGCCTCCCTTCCCGGCGCAGGTGGGCTTGTGGGGCTGCCCCACGGTGATCAACAACGTCGAGACCCTGGCCAACGTGCCGGTGATCGTGGCGCGGGGCGCGGATTGGTACTCCACGATCGGGACCCCCAGCAGCAAGGGGACCAAGATCTTCTCCCTGGTGGGCAAGATCAACAACACCGGCCTCATCGAGATGCCCATGGGGATCACGCTGCGCGAGATCATCTACGACATCGGCGGCGGCATCCCCGGGAACAAGGCCTTCAAGGCGGTGCAGACGGGCGGGCCCTCGGGCGGCTGCATCCCCGGCAGCCTGATCGACCTCCCCATCGATTACGAGAACCTGCAGAAGGCGGGCTCCATGATGGGGTCGGGCGGGATGATCGTCATGGACGAGGACACCTGCATGGTGGATGTGTCCAAGTTCTTCATCCAGTTCACCAACGACGAGTCCTGCGGCAAATGCACCTCCTGCCGGGATGGCAGCGAGGCGCTGCTGGAGGTGCTGACCCGCATCTCGGAAGGGAAGGGGCGGCAGGGAGACGTGGAATTCCTGCAAGAGCTGGGGCCCGCGGTGAAGGACGCCTCCATGTGCGGGCTGGGGCAGACGCTGCCCAATCCCGTGCTTTCCACCCTGCGCTACTTCCAGGAGGAGTACGTCGCCCACGTCGCCGACAAAGAGTGTCCCGCTAAGGTCTGCAAGGAGCTTATCAAGTACTACATCGACCCGGACAAGTGCCCCGGCTGCATGCTGTGCCTGAAGAACTGCCCCTCCGGGGCGGTGAAGGGGGAGAGCAAGCACGTCCACGTGATCGACCAGGCGGTGTGCACCAAGTGCGGCGAATGCCTGGAGATCTGCCCGCCCAAGGTCGCCGCGATCCGGAAAGTCACCGGCAAGGAGGCGCGGGAGCTGCGATCCCTGGAGGCTCCCATCCCGGTGAAGGAATGGAGGGCGCGGCGCGCCCAGGAGACCAGGGCGAGGGACGGACGGTAGCAGGAAGTCGAAATGCCGAAGCTGAGCGTCAACCAGATACCCGTAGAGGTGCCGGAGGGAGCCAAGCTCCTGCAGGCCGTCGCCCAGGCCGGAGTCCAGGTCCCCACCCTCTGCCACCACAAGGCGTTGACTCCCTACGGCGCCTGCCGGCTGTGCATCGTGGAGGTGCAGGCGCCCGGGCGCCCGCCGGCAGTGCAGGCCTCGTGCTCGTACCCTGCCCTGGAGGGGCTCAGCGTCCTCACCCACAGCGAGCGCGTGGTGCAGGCGCGCCGCATCGTGGCCGAGCTGCTGCTGGCGCGCTGTCCCGAAGCCGAGGCCGTGCGGCGCATCGCTGCCGACCTGGGCGTGCACGAGCCCCGCATCGAAAAGAAGAATGACGATTGCATCTACTGCGGCCTGTGCGTCCGCGTCTGCCAGGAACGGATGGGGCGCAGCGCCATCGGCTTCTCCGGCCGGGGACCGCGCAAGAAGCTGGAGCCGCCCTTCGGCAAGCACAATCCCATCTGCTGGACCTGCGGGGCCTGCAACCAGGTCTGCCCCACCGGCAAGCAGGTGTCGGCGCTGACCAGCGCGCAGACCGCCATCCCCATTCCCAATCCCTACAACCTGGGCCTCGATCCCAAGCCCGCGGTCTCCATCCTGTACGCCCAGGCCGTCCCCAACAAGGCCGTGATCGATCCTGAGCATTGCATTCACACCCGCTTCGGGGCCTGCGGGATCTGCCAGGAGGTGTGCGAGGCCAAGGCCATCGACTACGAACAGAAAGAGGAGAGGGTCGAGCTGAACGTGGGGGCGGTGGTGCTCACGCCGGGATACGAGCTGGTGGACGCGCGCCTCAAGCCCGACCTGGGATACGGCCGCTTCCCCAACGTGATCACGGCGCTGGAGTTCGAACGCATCCTCTCGGCCTCGGGGCCGTACTCCGGGCGCGTGTTGCGGCCCTCCGACCAGCGCGGGCCCAAGCGCATCGCCTTCCTCCAGTGCGTAGGCTCCCGCGACGCGGACCGCGACTACTGCTCCTCGGTCTGCTGCATGTACGCCACCAAGGAAGCCATCCTGGCCAAAGAGCACCTGGGCGAGGAGCTGCAGTGCGACATCTTCTTCATGGACCTGCGCGCCTTCGGCAAGGGCTTCGAGCACTACTACCTGCGGGCCAAGGAGCTGGGGGTGCGGTACATCCGCAGCCGCGTGCCCATCCTCGAGGAGGTCCCCGGAACGCATTCTCTCCTGGTCCGCTATCTGGGCGAGGGCGACAAGAAGCTCTCGCAGGAGTACGACCTGGTGGTGCTCTCGGTTGGGATGCGCCCTCCCAAGGAGGCCGCCGCCCTCGCCGAGCGCTTCGGGATCGCGCTCAACCCCTTCAGCTTCTGCAGCACCTCGGAGTTCCGCCCGGCAGAGTCTTCCCGCGAGGGCATCTATGTGGCCGGGCCGTTCACCGAGCCCAAGGACATCCCCGAGACCGTGGTGCAGGCCTCGGCGGCGGCGGCGCTGGGCCTCTCGCTCCTGAAAGACGCCCGCGGCATGCTCATCACGCCCAAGGTGTATCCGCCGGAGAGGGAAGTAGCCGGGGAAGAGCCGCGCATCGGGGTCTTCGTCTGCCATTGCGGCACCAACATCGCCGGGGTGGTCAACGTCCCCGCCGTGGTCCAGTACGCGCAGACCCTGCCCAACGTCGTCTACGCCGAGAACAACCTGTACACCTGCTCCAACGATACCCAGGAACGCATCAAGGAGAAAGTCAGCGAGCACGGCCTGAACCGCGTGGTGGTGGCCTCCTGTACCCCGCGCACCCACGAGGCGCTGTTCCGCAACACCATCCGCGAACAAGGGCTCAACCCCTACCTGTTCGAGATGGCCAACATCCGCGACCAGTGTTCCTGGGTGCACATGCACGAGCCGGAAAAGGCCACGGAGAAAGCCAAAGACCTGCTGCGCATGGCGGTAGCCAAGGCCCGCCTCCTGGAGCCGCTGCGCTCGCGTTCGCTCGAGATCCAGCGCGCCTGCCTGGTGATCGGGGGAGGGCTGGCAGGCATGTCCGCCGCCCTGGCCGTCGCCGGGCAGGGCTTCGACGTCTTCCTGGTGGAGAAGGAGGCGGAGCTGGGCGGCAGCCTGCGGACGGTCCGCTACCTGCTCAACGGGGAGCAGCCCCAGGAAGAGTTGCGGCGGCTGGTGGAGCAGGTGCGGCAGAACGAGAAGATCCATCTCTTCCTGGAAGCGAGCATCGAGAGCATGGCGGGCTCGATCGGAGACTTCCACACCAAGATCGCAGCTCACGGGGAGACCACCGAGGTCGCGCACGGCACCGTCATCGTGGCCAGCGGAGCCGCCGGATACCGGCCGCAGGAATATCTCTACGGGCAGCGTCCCGAGGTCCTGACCCAGTGGGAGCTGGAGCAGCGGCTGGAAGGGGATGGCAGCTTCCTGCGGGCGCAAGCGGGGCAGCCTCCGAAGAGCGTGGTGATGATCCAGTGCGTGGGCTCGCGCACCCGCGAGCGCGCGTACTGCTCGCGGGTGTGCTGCACCGAAGCCATCAAGAACGCTCTGCGCATCAAGGAGCTCTCTCCCGAAACCCACGTCTCGATCCTCTACCGGGACATCCGCACCTACGGCTTCCACGAGAGCTACTACACGCTGGCCCGGCAGAAGGGCGTGGTCTTTGCCCGCTACGACGAGGAGCGCAAGCCGGAGGTGTCGGGCAACGGCGAGGGGCTGCAGATCTCGGTCTACGACCAAGTCCTGGGCATGACCATCGGCCTCCACGCCGACCTGGTGGTGCTCTCCGCCGCCACCGTGGCCAACCCCGACAACCCCAAGCTGGCGCAACTGCTCAAGGTGCCGCTCACCGAGGACGGGTTTTTCCTCGAGGCCCACCGCAAGCTGCGCCCGGTCGACTTCGCCACCGACGGGATCTTCCTCTGCGGGGCGGCCCATTCGCCCATGGCGGTGCGCGAGGCGGTCGCCCAGGCCGCGGGCGCCGCCGCCCGCGCCGGCACCATCCTGTCGCGGCCGGTGATCGACCTGGAGGCCACGGTCTCCCACGTGGTGGAGGAAGCCTGCGACGGCTGCGCCTACTGCGTCGATCCCTGCCCCTTCCACGCCATCACCCTGATCGAGTACCAGGCCGACGGCGAGACCAAGAAGCGGGTCAAGGTGGACGAGGCGGTGTGCAAGGGCTGCGGCACCTGCATGGCCACCTGCCCCAAGAACGCCATCTTCGTCTGGAACTTCCGGCCGGAGCAGTTGCTGGCCGAAGTCCACGCCGCCTTGCGAGTGGGGGACTGAGCCATGGAGGAAAAGGCCGCAGTCATGGAAGAGAAGAGCAGCGGCGCCAGCTTCGAGCCCCTCATCCTGACCTTCTGCTGCTACTGGTGCGCCTACGCGGGGGCCGACCTGGCGGGCACCTCGCGCCTGCAGTATCCGCCCAACATCCGCATCATCCGGGTGCAGTGCAGCGGCATGGTCCACCCCAACCTGGTCATCGAGGCGCTCACCAAGGGCGCCGACGGGGTGCTGATGCTGGGCTGCCATCCCGGCGATTGCCATTACCTGGAAGGCAACCTGCGCGCCAAGGCGCGCGCCGATGCCATCGATCTCATGCTCCAGGATTTCGGTCTGGAGCCGGAGCGCTTCCGCCTGGAGTGGGTCTCGGCCGCGGAAGGGCCGCGCTTCGCCCAGGTGGTCACTGAGATGGTCGAACAGATCCGGAAACTGGGCCCTAGTCCCTATCGCACGCAATAGTCCACGGAGGTCACGCACGCGAATCGCAAGAGGAAGTAGTAAAGGAGGCACAGCATGGCCGCTCGACTAGCCGAAGAGTGGTTCGCCATCTGTGGCGGATGCGAGGTCACCATCCTCGACATCGGCGAACCGCTTCTCGACGTTCTCCAACAAGTGCAGATCGTGCACATGCCGGTCCTGATGGACCACAAGCTCTATGGTCAGACCGGCGAGGGCACGGAGATGCAGATCCCCGAGGCGGAGATCGGGATCATATCCGGGGGAATCCGCTCCGAAGAACACAAGAAGCTGGCCCAGGAGATGCGCAAGAAGACGAAGACCCTGATCGCGCTGGGCTCCTGCGCCTGCTTCGGCGGTGTTCCCGCCCTCGCCAACCAGTACCAGACCGAAGAGCTGCTGGAAAAGGTCTATCGCGGCAGCAAGTCCACGGAAGCCAACGGCCTGCCCCACGAACAGATCCCGGCGCTGACCGACCGGGTCTACGCGGTGCACGAGGTGGTGCCGGTGGACGTCTATCTGCCCGGATGTCCCACCACCCCCGAGATGGTGGCGGGCGCGCTGCTGGCGCTGCTCAAGGGAGAACCCTTCCCCCTGCCCAGCAAGAGCGTCTGCGACGAGTGTCCCACCAAGCGTGAGAAGAAGGCCGTCTCCACCTTGAAGCGCCGCCTGGAGGCGCCGGAGTTCACCCCCGGCGCGCCCCTCGGCGAGATGCGCTGCCTGATGGAGCAGGGCTTGCTCTGCCTGGGTCCGGCCACCCGCTCCGGCTGCGGCGGCTCTGAAGGTGTGCCCCGCTGCATCCGCGCTTACATGCCTTGCGAGGGCTGCTTCGGGCCGCTCTCGGAGAAGGCCAACCCCATGGTCGACATGATGGGCGCTCTCGCTTCCATCGGCCTGGATCCCAAGCAGATCCCGGACCGGGCCGCCACCTTCAACCGATTTGCCGGCGCGGGACGACTCCGTCCCCTGCCCAAGAGGTGAACCATGGCTAAGACACTCGTGATCCAACCCGTCACCCGCATCGAGGGCCACGCCAAGGTCACCATCCAGCTCAACGACGCCGGCAACGTGGACACGGCGCGGGTCAACGTCATCGAACTGCGCGGCTTCGAGAAGTTCTGCCTGGGCCGCCCGGTGGAGGACATGCCCCGCATCACCCCGCGCATCTGCGGCGTCTGTCCCTGGTCGCACCATCTGGCGGCGGCCAAGGCCACCGACGCGGTCTTCGGGGTCACACCCCCGCCCGCGGGCGCCAAGCTGCGCGAACTCTGCAACTCGGTCGCCTACATGGAGGAGCACATCCTGCACTTCTACTTCCTGGCGGGCGCCGACTTCCTGCTCGGTCCGGACGCCGATTACTCG
Organism: Terriglobales bacterium; assembly: GCA_035624475.1. Taxonomy (NCBI): domain Bacteria; kingdom Pseudomonadati; phylum Acidobacteriota; class Terriglobia; order Terriglobales; species Terriglobales bacterium. The sequence goes on along the minus strand of DASPRL010000314.1, from coordinate 8,599 downwards.
GTGCGCAACGTGATCGGCATCCTGCAGGCCGCGCCCGAGGTCGCCCGCCGTGTGGTCAAGGTGCGGCACATGTGCGCCAAGATGCTCGAGATCCTGGCGGGCAAGCCCATCCATCCCCAGGCGGCGGTGCCCGGCGGTTTCAGCAAGCCCCTGCTGCCCGCCGAGCGCGACCAGCTCCGCAAGATGGCGGACGAGGCCCTGGAATTGGCCAAGTTCTCCATCGCCTTCGCCAAGGAGAACGTCTTCCCCAAGTACCTGGAGGTGGTGAAGTCGCTGGGGGTGATCACCACCGGGTTCCTGGGCACGGTGAGCAAGGACGGCGCGCTCGACCTCTACGACGGCCAAGCCCGCCTGATGAAGCCGGACGGCTCGTTCGAGGACTTCTCCTACGACCACTACACCGACTTCATCGCCGAGCACATCGAGCCCTGGAGCTACCTGAAGTTCCCCTACGCCAAGAAGTGGGGCGAAGGCTTTTCCATGGACGTGGACAAGCCCCAGGGCGTGTACCGCACCAATACCCTGGCGCGCATCAACGTCTGCGACAAGATCGCCACTCCCTTGGCGCAAAAGGAGCTGGAGGAGTTCCGCCAGAAGTTCGGGCGGCCCGCGCAGCTCACCCTGCTCTATCACTGGGCGCGGCTGATCGAACTGCTCTACAACGCCGAGAATGCCGTCCGCCTGCTCGACGATCCGGAGATCACCAGCACCGAGACCCGCGTGAAGGTGACCCCCCGGGCGGCGCGCGGCGTGGGCGTGACCGAGGCCCCGCGCGGCACTCTCATCCACGACTACGAGACCGATGCCGACGGCATGGTGACCAACGTCAACCTCATCGTCGGCACCACCCACAACAACGCTCCCATCAACATGTCGGTCACCCAGGCCGCCAAGAGCCTCATTCACGACGGCAAGTATGACCAGGGAGTGCTCAACACCGTGGAGATGTCCATCCGCGCCTACGATCCTTGCCTCTCCTGCGCTACCCATCGTCTGGACGGCAAGCTGGCGGTGCGCCTGGACATCGTGGACGCGGAAGGCAAGCTGCTCGATTCGCTGGCCAACTAGCCCGCGCATCGAGGAAGGGAAGGTAGGAGGACGGAGGAAGGGGAGCCCGCTCTCCCGCTCCTCCGCCACGGCCATGCTGGAAGCGGAGCCAAGCGAGCTGCCGGAGTTTTGCCTCAAGCCCACCCTGGTGCTGGGCTGCGGCAACACCCTGTTTGGCGATGACGGTTTCGGGTGCGCCTTGGTGGACTACGTCGCGGCCCACTGCGACGTCCCCGAAGCCGTCTGCCTGCTGGACGTGGGCACGGGGGTGCGCAAGCTGCTCTTCACCCTGTGCCTCAGCCCGCGCCGGCCGCGCCGCCTGCTCATCCTCGACGCCTTCGACGCCGGCCGCGCCCCCGGGGAACTGTTCGAGCTCGATCCCGCCGAGATCCCGGCGGTCAAGCTCGACGACTTCTCCCTGCACCAGCTCCCCACCTCCAACCTGCTGCGCGAATTGCAGGAGAGCTGCGGGGTAGAGGTACGGGTGCTGGCTTGCCAGACCGGACCCTTGCCGGAGGAGATCCGTCCCGGCCTCTCGCCCGAGGTGGGAGCCGCCCTGCCGCGCGCCGCCGGCTGGCTGACAGGCCGGTACTTCGGCGGCGAGGGTCGCGGGAGGGCCGGGGAGGACTTGACAGGGGCGCCGTCCCCGGGCATTAATTAACTTGAGAAACTATTTCGGAGGGAAAGCAACATCATGGCCGGTACCCGCAGCGGAGAGGTGATCCACGACTTCCTGGGCAGCGCCCACATCTTCACCTCGGCGGTGAACGACGTGGTGGAGAAGCGCCTGCTGCGTGAGGTGGCCGGCGCCGAGCTCACCTTCTCCCAGTTCCGTCTGCTCAAGCTGGTGGAGATGACCGACGCCCGCACCATCGGGGACGTCGCCCTCTTCCTGGGCATCTCCAACGCCGCCGCCAGCAAGGCGGTGGACAAGCTGGTGCGCCAGGGGCTGCTGGGCCGCTGCGAGGGCGCCCCCGACCGCCGCGAGATCCGCCTCTCCCTCACCCCGCCCGCCCAGCGCCTGCTGGACGCCTACGCCCAACTCAAGGACCGCAAGCTGGCCCGCATCTTCCGCCAGTTCGCACCCGAGGATCTGAGGCGCGCCTCCCAACTGCTCGACCGCCTCTCCGCCGGCCTCGTGGACCACACCGCCAAGGTGGACGAGGTCTGCCTGCAGTGCGGCATCTACTTCCGCGAGAAGTGCCTGGTCCGCCAGTTGGTGAAGCGCAACTGCTTCTACCATCGCAACAAGAGCCACAAGCCCCGCCCGCCCCAGCCCGGCAATGGGGCGGCGCCCAAGTTCGCCCTGCCGGCCGCCAAGGGTTAAGGAGAAGCCGTCATGTGCCTGGCCGTGCCCGGAAAGATCCTCTCCACCGAAGAGCGCGGCGGCGCGCGCACCGCCCGCGTGATGTTCGGCGGCATCACCAAGCAGGCCTACCTGGACTTCGTTCCCGAGGCCGGGGTCGGCGACTACGTGATGGTGCACGTGGGCTTCGCCATCAGCAAGGTAGACGCCGCCGAGGCCGCCCGCACCTACGAGATCCTCGAGCAGATGGGACTGCTGGAGGCGGAATTGGGTCCGCCCGAGCCTGCCGGCACGGCCTGAGTCATCCGATCAGTTCTACCTCGCCTTCGATCTCCACCGGGATGTCGAAGGGCAGCTCGGCCATGCCCACCGCGCTGCGGCTGTGCGCTCCGGTGTCCGGCCCGAAGACCTCCAGGATGAGGTCGGAGAAGCCGTTGATGACGGCGGGCTGGCGATTGAAGCCGGGCGCCGAGTTGACCATGCCGAGGACGCGGCCCCAGGCGGCGATGCGGTCCAGGTCGCCGAGTGCGCGCTGCAGGCTGCCCAGGATGGAGAGCGCGGTGAGCCGCGCCGCGGTGTAGCCCTGTTCCAGGGTGAGTTCGCGCCCCACTTTGCCGCGCGGCTCGGCGACGGCGCCGTCGGGGCTCTGCGGGCCGTGTCCGGAGATCAGCGCCCGTCGGCCCACGACACGCACGAACTGAAAAGGGAAGACCACGCCCTGTGGCGGCTTCGTCGGCGGAGGCAAAACCAGCCCCAGGCTCCGCAAGCGCTCTTCGATTCGTGGCATGAAAGAACCTCTCTTCCTGGAGTCCACGATTCACGGTTGAGGATGCGGGCCGGCGGCTTGCGCCGGCGCCGCGAACATCACCTTCACGCACTTGATCTCGTAGGGACCGGTGGCCAGCCTCACCTCGCCGTCGTGGAGGGAGAGTTCCCGCTCCGGCTTCTCCATCAGGTTGGTCTCCCAGGCGCGTTCGGCGCCGGCGGGAAGCCGCAGCCGGGCCTCGGTCTTGCGCCCGGCGGATTCGTAGAAGCGGAAGATCAGGCCATCGTCGTCCTCCGCCTTCTTGACGGCGGTGAGCACGAGGTTGCCGGGCGCGAGCGAGGCGAAGGAGAAGGCGGCGGGCAACGGCCCGGGGTGGGGCGCCGCGGCCATGGCCAGCAAGGGAGTATTGAGCTCGTATCCCTGGTGCACGGTGTCGGCGTCCTTCCAGGAGCCGGCGTGAGGGTAGAGGGAGTAGGTGAAGCGGTGGAAACCCTGGTCGGCGGTGGGATCGGGCCACACCGGCGAGCGCAGCAGCGACAGCCGCAGCACGTTGCCCGTGGCGTCGTAGCCGTACTTGCAGTCGTTGAGCAGGCTGAGACCGCCGTGGGCATCGGAGAGGTCGGCCCAGCGCAGCGCCGGCACCTCGAACTGCGCCTGCTCCGCGGGGGTGTTGCGCGTGGTGGGGCGCTGGATGCTGCCGTAGGGGATCTCGAAGGTGGCGAAGTCGCTGTGCGCGCCCACGGGGAAGGCTACTTTCAGCAGGATGTGCTGCTCGTGCCAGTCGGCCGACATGCGCACGTCCACCCGCGGCACATGGGCGTAGACGGTGATGTCCTGGGTGAAGGTGGACCTCTGGAACTTCTTGACCACGCGCAGGACGGCGCGCACCGGGCCGCTCTCCACCAGCCTGACCTCCTCCGGCTGGGTGAGGTCCCACTTCTGCTTCTCGAAGTCGGCGTCGATGTTCCAGGCGTCCCAGGCCTTGGGCTTGTCCACAAAGGTCTGGAGCAGGTTGCCGCAGGCGCCGGGAGGCAGCGCCTCCCGCTGGTGCGCCTTGTCGAAGAGGCTGGTGATGCAGCCGGTCGCGGGGTCCACGCGCACCCGCAGGAACTCGTTCTCCAGGGTGTCGACCGAGGCCACCAGGGGAGAAGGCTGGAGCTGGGCGCGGGCGACGGGCACCAGGTGAAAGACGGCGTAGCCGAGCGCGGGCACATCCTGTGCGACGAAGCGCACGCTCGCCCGGTGGGTGGCTGGGTCGAGCGGCCCGTTCTCGGAGAGCATGATCTCGCCCGACGGCGCGCGCACTTCCACCGCGGGAGCCGCCCGGTCGAACTGCGCTTCCACCTCGACCACCCCGGTGCGAGTCCAGGAGAGCGGATTGAAGACCACCACGGGGACGCCGGGCCCGGCGGTGGCGGCGTGGGCGGCGAGCTCGCCCAGCGCTTCATGAAGCTCCTGGCGGCCGGTGCGGCGCACCTCGGCGTGGTCGCGGCCGGCGTCCACGTACAGCGCGTGGATGCCCGAGCCCGCCATGATGTCGTGGAACTGGTTGAACAGCACCTTTTTCCAGGCCTCGGTGAGATCGGCCTGCGGATACGGCCGCCCGTAGAGCGAAGCCAGGGAGGAGAACTTCTCCGCCTCCAGCAGCAGCACTTCGTTGCGCCGGTTCGCCTTCTTGGTCTCGGCCTGGGTGGTGAAGGTGCCGCGGTGATACTCCAAATAAAGCTCGCTGTCCCAGACGGGGAAGTTGGCCTGGGGAGCGGCGGCGGCCAACTGATCGAGGTAGGGCTGCGCCTTGCCCAATTCGAGGCGGGGATAGATGGCCCCCGGCTGCTGCCAGCGGCGCGCCGTTTCCAGCATCTCGCGCGTGGGTCCGCCGCCGTGGTCGCCCACGCCGTAGAGGAACATCATCTCGGGGTAGTGGGCCTTGCGCTGGAACTCGCCCAGATGATCGGCCATGCGCACGGGTTCCAGCGGATTGGCGTAGTCGTGCGGGAAATAGGTCAGGATGCGGGTGCCGTCGGGCGACTCCCACCAGAAGACGGAGTAGGGGAACTTGGTGGTCTCGTTCCAGTAGATCTTCTGGGTGACGAAGAAGTCGAAGCCCGACTTCTTGTAGATCTGCGGCAGTTGCCAGTTGTAGCCGAAGGAGTCGGGGTTCCACCCGGTGCGGATGTCCACGCCTAACTTTTCTTTGAAGTAGCGCTTGCCGATCAGGATCTGGCGCACCAGCGACTCGCCGTCCGGGATGTTGAGGTCGGGCTCTACCCACATGCCGCCGATGGGTTCCCACCGCCCCTCCTTCACCCGCTCCTGGATCTGCTGGAAGAGCGAGGGGTACTTCTCCTCCATCCAGGCGTAGGCCTGGGCGGTGGACATGGTGAAGGTGAAGTCGGGGTACTCCTGCATGAGTTCCAGGGCGCTGGAGAAGGTGTTGCGCACCACGTCCACGGTCTCGCTGGCCGGCCACAGCCAGGCCATGTCGATGTGGGTGTTGCCGGTGGCGTGGATGGTGAAGCTCTTCAGCCAGGCATCCAGCGGCTGCAGCTTCGCCTGGGCCGCGCGCAGAGACTGGTCGAAGCCGGCCTGGTCGCCGCGCTCCAGCGCGGCCCAGTCCACCGCCGCCAGGGCGGAATCCACGTAGGCCTCACGCTCCGCCTGCTGTTCGGCGACGCCGCGGATCACCAGGTCGGCGGACTGGCACTCCTCCAGCAGCATGCGAGGATCGGGGCGGCCGGGCGCAGGCTGGAAGTCGAGCTGCGACCGCCGCAGCACGGTCTTGCCGGGCAGCACCTGCACGCGGATGGCGAGCAGCAGCTTCGTCCCGGGCTCGACGCTGGGCGAGATCAGAGCAGTGTCCAGGTCCTCGCCTTCGGCCACCTGCCGCCCGTTGACGTACACCGCCACCCGCGGCGTGGTCTCGCCCTCCAGGTCGATGTGCAGCAGCAGGCGCGCGCCGCGAAGGTCGTAGCCGTGCAACAGCGCAGGCAGTTCCACTGTGCGGCGCAGCCACGCCGAACCCGTGGTCCACTCCTTTCTTGTCTGGTAGGACTGCCAGCTTGTGTCGTCGGTCTCCTCGGCCTCGCCGGGCGTGCCGTCCACCGCATGGAAGCGCCACTCGGGCAGCGGGATGGTGGTGATGGCGTCGAAGCGGGCGACGATAGGCTTCCAGTCGCGCGCCGCGTTTGGCGCGCCGGCGGCCTGGGGCGGAAGCGCCAGAGCGGGGAGCGCGGCGAGAAGGAGCAAGCCGGGCGCACAGCGCAGGATGGTGTTTCTCATAGGAGCCTCCTCGACGTCGCGCTGCCGCCGTCAGCGGCTGGCGGAAGCGAGCACGAAGATCGCCACCACCAGCACGGAGACGCCCGCGAACATGACTTGCAGCGGGCGCCGGCCCGTGCCCTTCCACTCCTTGGTGACCACGCCCCAGAAGCTGGCGGTGATCACGATGAGGGACATGAACAGCGGCCAGCCCAGCACCGTGCCCAGCGAACCCAGCCGCCCCGCCGCCACGCCGTACATCAGCGTGCTGCCGAACCAGAAGACGCCCATCACGCCCGCCAGCAGGAAGTAGCCGGCGGTGCCGCGGCTGCCGAAGCGGCTTCCGGTGCGGTTCTTGCGCAGCAGGTAGGCGCAGTAAACAAGGTTGGGGACGCCGCCGGCGCACATCAGCGGCATCCAGACGGCGTTGGGCGACCAAGTGGGCGAGGCGCCCAGTTTCTGCGCCGCCGCCAGCAGGGGCTGGCCGAAGGCCAAGCCGAAGTTCACCAGCGCCGAGCCGACCCCGCTGATGCAGCAATACAGCAGGCCGCGCGACACCGAAGCCTTCTGTGGCGCCTGCCCCAGCGCGGCTTCGCGCTTGCGCCCTGCCACCCCGCACACGCCCACGCCCACCAGCACCAGGGCCACGCCGCCCAGCACCTCCAGACCCTGCGCGGTGAAGATCTGCTCCGGGTGCAGGCGGATGAGCGGCACCAGGCTGCCTACCGCCGCCGCCAGGCCCAGGATCACGGAGAACGCCAGAGCGATGCCCACCGCATCCACCGCCAGCCCGAAGAAAACCTGCGAGATCCCCCAGCCGGCCCCGCAGGCGATCACGATGACCAGCGCACTGCCGGGCGCGTTGCCATACACCTGGCGCAGCGCAGGCACCGTGGCCAGGGTCACGGTCGGCGGGAACAGCACCAGGGCCCAGAAGGTCCAGGCCAGCCAGGTGTTCTCCCAGGCCCACCCCTTGGTGAACTTCATGGGCAGCGTGAAGCTGCCGTTCATCGCCCCGGCAACTAACAACAGCAGAACGCCAACGACCGTGCCGTTCATGGAGGTCTCTCTCGCGGGTCCGCTCTGGGGACCCGAAGGCGGCGGCAGTATACTCGCAAGCCACGGGGCGGGGCTAGGATGCCGTTCCCACCGCCCGTGCGAGGGAGTCGCGTGGAACCGGTTTTTCTAGGCGTGGATATCGGTGGCACCAAGGTGGCCGCGGGGCTGGTGGACGCGCGCGGGCGCATCCTGGCCAAGGCACGCGTGCCCATGGTGAGCCGCGAAGACGCGGCCGCGGGACTGCGCTCGGTGCAGAGTGCCATCGCCGCCGCTCTGCAGGCGCAACCGGGGAAGGGGACAGCGCCGTCCGCCATCGGCATCAGCAGCCCGGGCCCGCTCGATCCGGAGCGCGGGGTGGTCCTCAATCCTCCCAACCTGCCCTGCTGGCGCAATTTCCCCCTGGTGGAAGAGATCCAGAAGGCGCACGGCCTGCCCACGCACATCGAAAACGATGCCAACGCCGCCGCCCTGGCCGAAGCCCTGTGGGGCGCCGGCGCCGGCTTTCGCTACGTCTTCTACGCCACGCTGGGGACCGGCATCGGCACCGGCCTGGTGCTGGACGGCCGCATCTATCACGGGCGCACGGGGGCGGCCGTGGAGGCCGGGCACATCTCCATCGACTATCGCGGTCCGCGCTGCGGCTGCGGCAAGCGCGGCTGCATCGAGGCTCTGGCCTCCGGGCCGGCGATGGCCCAACGCGCCCGCGAGCGCCTGGCCGCCGCGGGCCCAGCCGGAGCCAAGGTCCTGGAACTGGCGGGAGGGGATCCGCAGGCGATCACCGCGGAGGTCGTGGCCGCGGCCTGGCGTGCGGGCGATCCCTTCGCCACTGCCGTTCTGCGCGACACCGCCGACCTGCTGGCCATCTGGCTGGGCGATGTGATCGACGTGCTGGAGCCCGAGGTCCTCATCTTCGGCGGCGGCATGGGTGAGCTGTTCGCGGAGTGGTTCGAGCACATCCGGGCGCAGTTGCCGCAGTGGTCCATCAACTCGCGCTGCCGCGAGATCCCGTTGGTACGCGCCCACTACGGCGAGGACTCCGGCATCACCGGCGCTGCCGCCCTCTGCCTGGCGGCCCCGCCGGTGGTCTAATAGAGGAGATGGCGAGCCAGGCCAAGAAAGAAGAGTCGCTCTCCCCGCTGGCGGGCCGGCCCGCCCCCCGCGAG
>DASPRL010000313.1 GCA_035624475.1 Terriglobales bacterium | reverse complement strand
CTTTGCCAGAGCGGCGTCGCCCTTCTGCGGGATGAGCAGTGCGGGGTCGTAAGCCGGCAATTCCTTCACGAAGAAGAAGTCGGCGGCAGTGAGCACGTCGCGCAGCAGCTTGATGCGCTCGCGGATCAGGGGCGCGATCTGCCGCATCTTGGCTTCCTCGACCTCGAATCCCGCGGCCCGCACGATGGGCAGCAGTTGTGCGGCCAACTCCTCCACCGGCAGGGCGTGGATGTACTGTGAGTTGAGCCACAGGGCCTTGGGATCGAACGTGTCTTCAGGATGAACTTCGGGCGGCGTGGCCGCCGGCTCCTTGAAGTTGATGACCGCGTTGGCGCGGTTGATGTTCTCGAGCGAAAACGCGCGGACGATCTCCTCCAGGGGCAGGAACTCGCGGTCGTCCTTGGGCGACCAGCCCAGCAGGCAGAGGAAGTTGATGAAGGCCTGGGGCAGGAAGCCGGCGTCGCGGTAGGTGGTGACGCTGACCACGGGGCCGTGTCTGCGCTTGGAGAGCTTGGCGCCGTCGGGCGCGACCAGCAGGGGAAGGTGGGCGAACTGCGGAGGCTCGGCCCCGGCGGCGCGGAAGATGAGGACGTGCTTGAAGGTGTTGGAGAGGTGGTCCTGGCCGCGGATGATGTGGGAGATGCGCAGGTCAATATCGTCGGCGCAGGAGGCCATGTGGTAGGTGGGCATCCCGTCCGAGCGCAGCAGGGCGAAGTCCTCGATGTCGTTGGTGGACTTGGCCTGCTCGCCGTAGACGGCGTCGGTGAAGCGGATGGTCTCCTCGCGTTCGCGGGGAACGCGGAAGCGCAGAGCGAAGGGTTCGCCGGCGGCGGCGCGGCGGTCGCTCTCCGCGCGCGCGAGTTCGCGCATCTCGCGGTGGAAGAGCCACGGACCTTCCGAGCGGTCGCGCTCGCCCGCGGCCCCGGGGATGAAGTCGCGGTAGGCCATGCCCTTCTCGAAGATGGCCTGCGCCATCTGGCGGTGCAGGGCCAGGCGCTCGGACTGCTTGTATTCCTCCTGCCAGTCGAGGGCGAGCCAGCGCAGGCCGTCGAAGATGGACTCCACGCTCTCGCCGGTATTGCGCTCCACGTCGGTGTCGTCGAGGCGCAGGATCATGGTGCCGCCGGTGTGGCGGGCGAAGAGCCAGTTGAAGATGAAGGTGCGCGCGCTGCCCACGTGCAGAAAGCCGGTGGGCGAGGGAGCAAAGCGGACGCGGATGGCGCTGCCGGCGGTCATGGGGATCGGTCCGGGAGGAGCAGGCAATTCATGTTACCAGAGAGGGAGGCGCGCTCCTTCGCGGCTCGCCAGCGCTCGCGGGTCGGTCGCGCGCGGATCGGCGCAGCCGTCCACCCGGCACTTACGTGCCGGGCTGGATTCTGGTGCCCTGCGGGCTCAGCGCGGATTGACGTAACTGCCGGGAAGTCCTATATTTACCTCCCAATCCCCCGGGCGGTTTCCACAGGAGATCTCCCCATCGCGCCCGGGCCGGCTCCAGCGAGAACCCGCTTAGTCTAAGGAGAGGGATGGACGGCGTCCTGGCCGCGATCATCATCGCATCGGGTGCGGTAGGCCTGGGTGTCGCCCTGGTCTTCTTCTACCTGCAGCGGCAGGCACGGGAGCGCTACTTCCGCATCCAGGAGTGCCTGCTGGCGCTCTCCAAGCTGGAGGTGGATTCCACCCAGCTCCTCACCCCGGAAGATCTCGCCCCCAGCCTGGAACGGCTCCTGGAAACCACCCTCAGCCTGCTGGGAGCGGAGCAAGGGATGCTGTGCATCGGCGACCGCTGGCAGAACGTGCTGCCGGGGGTGCAGCGAAGGCTGACACCGGCGCTGCTGCACGAGCTGGCGGGCGCGACGGAGGGCGACCCGCTGCGGCAGTCCCTGCAGCAGCAGGGAGGCGTGGCCGGCTTCCGCAAGCTGACGCCGGAGACGCTGCCCGGGGTGCCGCGGCCGCAGGCGGAGCTGCTCTGCGCCCATCTCCGCGAGCAGAACGTCGAGCGCCTGACCATGGCGGCACTGAGCACCGCCGAGCATGACTTCGGCCTGCTGGCGGTCGCCAATCGCAGCCTGAGCCGGGCGCGGGTGCGCCTGCTGCGGACCCTGGCGGCGCAGATCTCACTGACCCTGGAAAACTACGTGCTCATGCACGAGGCCCAGCGTCGCACCAAGGAGTACGCGTTGCTCACGCAGATCGGGCAGGTGGTCAGTTCGCGCCTGGATCCGGACGGCGTGCTGCAGACCATCTACAAGGAACTGGGGCAGCTCTTCGACACCGAGACCTTCTACGTCGCCTTCCTGGACGACGACGAAGTGCGCTTCGAGCTGGAAGTGGAGCGCGGGGAAGTGGTGCCCAAGCGGACGCGTCCGGCCACCAACGGCGTGACCGAGCACATCGTGCGCAGCGGGCAGCCGGTGCTGGTGCAGGCCAACATGCAGGAGTTCCGCGAGCAGCTGGGCGTGCGCCCCACGGGCACGCCGGCGAAGTGCTTCTGCGGGGTGCCCATCGTGATGTCGGGGCGGCCGGTGGGGGCGATGGCCGCGCTCAACTATGACCGCGAGTACGTCTACGGGCCGCGCGACCTGGAAGTCATGCAGACGGCGGCGGGACAACTGGCAGTGGCCATGGAGAACGCGGTTCTGTTCGCCGAAGAGCAGCGCCGGGCCCGCTACCTGGCCTTCCTCAACAACGTCTCCAAGACCGCCATCTCCAGCCAGGACGCCGAGCAGATGCTGGACGAGATCGTCAGCGAGATGCAGAAGAACTTCCACTTCGAGCACCTCGGCATCGGCATCCTGGACTACGCCACCAAGGACATCGAGATCAAGGCCGAGGCGGGGACCACGGCGCAGGCGCTGGGACGGCGCATCCCGCTGGGGGTGGGCATCCTGGGGCGGGTGGCGCGCACCGGCGAGATGGCGCTGGTGCAGAACACCGGCGACAGCCACCTGCTGGGCATCATCCCGGACTCGCGCTCGGTGCTGTGCGTCCCGGTGACCTACGGCGAGACCCTGCTGGGCGTGCTCAACGTGGAGAGCACGCGCGAGAACGCCTTCGCGCCCCAGGAGGTTCTGATCCTGCGCACCCTCGCCGACCTGCTGGCCACCGCCCTGCACAACGCCTTCGTCTTCCAGAAGATGCAGCAACAGTCCATCACCGACGGGCTCACCGGCATCAAGACGCGCCGCTTCTTCCTGGAAGCGCTGGGCTCGGAGTGGAAGCGGGCCTCGCGCTCGGGACGCCCCTTCT
>DASPRL010000312.1 GCA_035624475.1 Terriglobales bacterium | reverse complement strand
TTCCTCCCGAGGAGACTAATCTGCCGGGTCTGGACACGAAACGCTGTGACTGAAGTCACAGGGGGGTGTGATGGGTGGACAGGGGGACAAGCAGGATCGGTGCGGCGCGCGAGGTCCTTCGGCGCGGAAGCGCCTCAGGATGACGCCGTCCGGCGAGGGCGGGACGGCGACTCGCGAAGTTCAGTCCGCGGGGACGGTGTTGCCGTTCAGGACGGGCACCTCTTCCGGCGCCTTCTCCTCTTCCTTCGCCTTCTTGCGGCCCAGCTTGCGCTTGACCCAGCCCTGGAAGCTTTCCAGGTAGGTGAAGTAGACGGGGGTGATGTAGAGGGTGATGAGCTGGGAGAAGATGAGGCCGCCGACCACGGCGTAGCCCAGGGGGCGGCGGGCGGCGGCGCCGGCGCCGAAGCCCAGGGCGATGGGCAGAGTGCCCATGAGCGCGGCCATGGTGGTCATCATGATGGGGCGGAAGCGGATGAGGCAGCCTTCGTAGATGGCGTCCTCGGCGCTCTTGCCTTCCTTGCGCTGCGCCTCCAGGGCGAAGTCGATCATCATGATGGCGTTCTTCTTGACGATGCCGATGAGCATGATGACGCCCACGAAGCCGTAGATGTTGAGGTCGGTGACCCGCCAGTCCATCGGCCAGATGGGCAGGCGGAAGATGATGAGGGTGAGCAGGGCGCCGAAGCCCGCCGAAGGCAGGCCCGACAGAATGGTGATGGGGTGGATGAAGCTCTCGTAGAGGATCCCCAGCACGATGTAGATGACCAGGATGGCCATGACCAGCAGCAGGCCCAGCCCGCGCACCGAGGACTCAAAGGCCTGGGCGGTGCCCTGGAAGCTGGTGCTGATGGTGGGCGGGAGGATGCGATGGGCGGTGGCGTCGACCGCCTTGAAGGCGTCGGCCGGGGCCACATCGGGCTTGAGGTTGAAGGAGAGGGTCACGGCGGGCAACTGGCCGATGTGGTTGACGGTGAGCGGGCCCAGGCTGCGAGTGAGCTTGGCCACGGAATCCAGGGGCACCAGCGAGCCGCTGGAGGAGCGGATGTAGAGCATGCCCAGGGCGGCGGGATCCGCCTGGTACTGCGGCTCCAGCTCCATGATGACGCGGTACTCGTTGTTGGGAGCGTAGATGGTGGAGATCTGGCGGGAGCTGTAAGCGGTGTAGAGGGCGTCCTCGATCTGGTTGGCGGTGACGCCCAGGGTGGACGCCTTGTCGCGGTCGATGTCCACGTTGACCTGGGGATTGGAGATCAGCAGGTCGGTGTTGACGTCCTGCAGGCCGGGAAGCTTGCGCAGCTCCGCCTCCAGCTTGGGAGCGTATTCGTAGAGTTCCTGGGTGTCGGGGCTCTGCAGGGCGAACTGGTACTGGCTCTTGGTGAGGGTGCCGCCGATGCGGATAGGCGGCAGGTTCTGCATGAAGGCGCGCATGCCCGGGACCACCGCCAGCTTGGGGCGCATCTCCTGGATGAACTCGTCAGCGCTGGGACGGGTGGAGCGGGGCTTGAGGCGCATGAAGATGCGGCCGGTATTCATGGCGGAGTTGGGGCCGCTGGCGCCGATGCTGGACATGATGTTGTCCACGTAGGGCGACTTGAGCACGATGGCGGCGAGCTCCTTCTGGTGCTCGCGCATGGCGTCGAAGGAGACGCCCTGAGCGGCCTCGGTGAACATGAAGACGGAGCCCGTATCCTCGCTGGGCAGGAAGCCCAGGGGCATCACCCAAGCCAGCAGGATGGTGGCCCCGAAGATGGCCAGGGAAACCATCAAGGTGGCGAAACGGTGGCGAACCACGGGCTTGAGGGTACGGGCGTAGAGGCCGAGCATGCCGTCAAAGGCGCTCTCGAACAATTGGAAGAGGCGGCCGTGCTTGGCCGCGGGCGCGTGCCGCAGGAAGCGGCTGCACAGCATGGGGGTAAGGCTGAGGGAGACGAAGCCGGAGACCAGGATGGCCACCATGATGGTGACCGCGAACTCGTGCAGCAGGCGTCCCAGGATGCCGCCCATGAAGAGCACGGGAAGAAAGACGGCGGCCAGGGAGAGGGTCATGGAGAGGATGGTGAAGCCGATCTCGCGGGAGCCGTTGAGGGCGGCCTGCATCACCGGCTCCCCGCCCTCCATGTGGCGGACGATGTTCTCCAGCATGACGATGGCGTCGTCCACCACGAAGCCCACGCTCAGGGTGAGGGCCATGAGCGACAGGTTGTCGATGCTGTAGTCCAGCAGGTACATGGCGCTGAAGGTGCCCACGATGGACATGGGCAGGGCCAGGCTGGGGATGATGGTGGCGGACAGGTTCCGCAGAAACAGGAAGATGACCATGACCACCAGGCAGAGGGCGAGGAAGAGGGTGAACTTGACGTCGTTGACGGAGTCGCGGATGGAAACGGAGCGGTCGTAGAGGGTGTCGAGGGAGATCGAAGCCGGGATCTGGGCGCGGAAGGTGGGCAGCAGGGCGCGGATGCTGTTGACCACCTCGACGGTGTTGGTGCCGGGCTGGCGCTGGATGGCGAGCACGATGGCGCGGTGGTCGTTGAACCAGCTGGCGATCTTGTCGTTCTCCACGCTGTCGATGGCGCGGCCCACGTCGCGCAGGCGCACGGGCGAGCCGTTGCGGTAGGCCACGATGACGGGGTCGTATTCCTTGGCCTCGGTGAGCTGGCCGCTGGCTTGTACGGTGAAGGCCTGGTTGCGGCCCCACAGGGTTCCGGTGGGCAGGTTGACGTTGGCGTTGGCGATGGCGTTGTTGACTTCGTCGATGCCGATCTGGCGCGTGGCCAGGGCGCGGGGATCGAGCTGGGTGCGCACCGCGTACTTCTGTGAGCCGAAGACCTGCACCTGGGCCACTCCGCTGACCATGGAGATGCGCTGCGCCATCAGCGTCTCGGCGTACTCATCCACGGTAGAGAGCGGCAGGGTGGTGGAGCCCAGCGCCAGATACAGGATGGGCTGGTCCGCCGGGTTCACCTTCTGGTAGGAGGGCGGGGCGGGCATGTTCTGGGGGAGCTGGGAGAGGGTCTTGGCGATGGCCGCCTGTACGTCCTGGGCGGCGGCGTCGATATCGCGACTGAGGGTGAACTGCAGGGTGATGTTGGTCAGTCCCTGGGCGTTGACCGAGGTCATGGAGTCCAAGCCGGCGATGGTGGAGAACTGCCGCTCCAGGGGGGTGGCCACGGCCGAGGCCATGGTGTCGGGATTAGCCCCGGGCAGGCTGGCGCTCACGCTGATGGTGGGGAAATCCACATTGGGCAGGTCGCTGACCGGCAGGGTGCGGTAGGCCACGATCCCGAAGATGAGGATGGCCGCCATGACCAGGGTGGTCATGACCGGGCGCTTGATGAAGAGTTCGGCGAGGTTCATGAGCCGGCTCCAGGGGGCGCCGGCACGCCCTGGTTGGTCACGGCGCGGGAGTTGTTCTTGATCTCCACCTTGGCGCCAGGGACCAGGCGCAACTGGCCGTCGGTGACCACTTGCTCCCCGGGATGCAAGCCGGCCTCGATGATGCTCTGGCTGTCCACGGAACGGCCCACCGTGACCGGACGCGACTCCACCGTCAGATCCGACTTGATGACGAAGACGAACTGTCCCTGCTGGCCGTTCTGCACCGCCTGGGTGGGCACCACGATGGCGTTGGGCTGGGTGGTCAGGGTGAGCACCGCGTCCACGAACTGACCCGGCCACAAGCGGCGGTCCTGGTTGGCAAAAGTGCCCTTCAGCTTGATGGTGCCGGTAGCGGTGTCCACGGTGTTGTCCACGAAACTGAGCACGCCTTCCGCCGGCTGGGGATCGTTGGGGATGTGGGCTGCCACCTCGAGTTTGCCCTGGGCCATGTACTTCTTCACCTCGGGCAGGTTCTGCTCGGGGATGGAGAAGGTCACGTAGATGGGCGTGACTTGGTTGATGTTCACCATGATGGGCGTGTCGTTGGCCTTCACCAGGTTGCCTTGGTGGATCATGAGGTTGCCGGTGCGCCCGGTCAGGGGGGAATAGATGGAGCAATAGCTGAGGTCCACCTTGGCGCGCTCGACGGCGGCCTTGTCGGCCTCGACCACGGCGCGCGCGGTCTCGGCAGCGGTGCGATAGCTGTCGGCCTGGTCGCGCGAGACCACGCCCTGCTGCACCAGGTGGGTGTAGCGCTCGGCCTGGGTCTGGGCGTTGTTAGCCTGGGCCGTGTCGCGAGCCAGGTTGGCCTCGGCCTGGTTGAGCGCGGCCTCGAAGGGGCGGCGGTCGATGGTGAAGATGAGCTGGCCCTTCTTGACGTCCTGGCCTTCCGTGAAGTGGACGTCGGTGATCTCCCCGGTGACGTTGGAGCGCACGGCCACGGTGGAATAGGCCTCGACCGTGCCGATGGCTTTCACCTGCAGGGGAACGTCCTTCTGGGCCACGGTGGTGGCCATGACCGGGATGGCCTCGCGTACCGCGGCAGGCTGCTTGCCGCCACAGCCCGCCAGCAGCAGGACGGCAGCGGCCGCCAGCGCGGCCGCGCCCGCCCGTCCGCCATGCTTCACAAAAGAGCGCTTCTCTGCCTTCACGCTTGCTTTACCTTCCTTTGCGCGAGGATGGGGCCGAGGGAAACTGCAGGGGCGTGCGGCTTGCGCCGTTCCGCCGCGCTTTGCCGTGGAGACGGCGCCGAGGGCCGCGGGTGAGCATGCCCTCCAGCCAGATGTCGGTGAGGGTGGCGCTCACTTCCCTGGGGTCGAACTTCTGGTAGCGCTTGCCGCCGAACAGTTCCTGGATGAGGAAATGGTAGACCACCATACCCAGGAAGCCGCGGGCGGCCAGCAGCGGGTCCACGCGGCGGAAGACGCCGGCGCGGATGCGCCCGCGGATGAAGCGCGCCAGGGCCTCGTAGCGCTCGGCGACATAGGTGCGGAAGAAGCGGTGGGAGAGGCGGTGGTTCTCCAGCGCGCTGAAGAACAGCAGGCGGCTCATGCCCGGGTCGGCCCAGTTGCGCTGCAGGATCTCCTCGGCGATGCCGGTGAGGAGGTGGCGGTCCTCGCCCCCCTGCTGCAACTCATGCTCCAGCCATCTGCGGCGCTCGCCCAGATGGCACTTGCTCTCGATGACCGACCAGTACAGGTCGTCCTTGCAGGGAAAATGGCGGAAGACGATGGCCTCGTTGACCCCGGCCTGGTCGGCGATCTGGCGGGTGGTGGTGCCCTTGAAGCCCTGGCGCGCAAACAGCTCCATGGCCACCTGCATGATCTGCTGGCGGCGGTCCTGGGCGGAGAAGCGGGGGGCGGTCGCGGGCATGGTAAGTAATCACTTACTTTAGCCAACTCCGGCGGGGAAATGCAACCGCCCGGGGACCAAACGGCGCCACCACCGGGACGAGTCGCGCCGCCATTTTTGCCTCCCGTATAATCGGGGACTTGCCGCCGGAGAACCCATCCCGCGAGGCCGCCGCCGGCCCCTCCCGCCGCCACCGCCTCTTCCTTTTCGCCCTGATCCTGTGCTGGCTGCTGATCTATGTGCCGGGATTGTCGCGGCGGGCGCTGCTCGACGACGCCGACTCGGTGCACGCCGAGGCCGCCAAGGAGATGCTGCTGCGCGGCGACGGGGTGACGCTTTACGCCGACGGCATCCGCTACCTGGAGAAGGCGCCGCTGATGTACTGGGGCATCGCCACCAGCTTCCGGCTCTTCGGAGTGACGGAGTGGACGGCGCGACTGCCGCTGGTGCTGGGCGTGCTGGCGCTGCTGCTGGCCACCTGCTCGCTGGGGCGGCGGGTGTACGGCGAGCGCGGCGGCTTTTATTCCGCGCTCATCCTGGCCACCGGCTTCGGCCCCTACCTGTTCACCCGCTTCCTCATTCCCGACATCCTGGTAGGCCTGTGGCTGCTGCTGGGGCTGGACTTCTTCCTGCAGACGCTGGACGAGGCACGGCCGACGCGCGCCGCCTGCTGGGGCTTTGCGGCGGCCGCCGCGCTGAACGCGCTGACCAAGGGGCTGATCGGGATCGTCTTCCCAGTGGCCATCGCCGGACTGTACCTGATCCTGACCGGCAACGTGCGCCATCTGCGCAGGATGAGGGTGCTCTCCAGCACGCTGGTGCTGCTCTTGATCGCGGCGCCTTGGCACGTGCTGGCGGCGCTGCGCAATCCGGCGCAGGGACCGGTGAAGGGCTTCCTGTGGTTCTACTTCGTCAACGAGCACTTCCTGCGCTACCTGAATAAGCGCGTGCCCCACGACTACGGCACCGTCCCCTTGCTCCTGTTCTGGGGACTGATGCTGGTGTGGCTGCTGCCCTGGAGCGCCTTCCTGGCGCAGGGACTGGGGCAGGTGTCGCGGCGCTGGCGGGAATGGCGGGGGAAGCTGGACACACGCGGCCGCGCCAACCTGCTGTTTGCGCTGTGGGCGGGATTCATCCTGCTGTTCTTCAGCTTCTCGACCCGGCAGGAATACTACGTGGTACCGGCGCTGCCGGGACTGGCCCTGCTGATCGGCGGCTGGCTGGGACGGGAGGCGGAGGAGGAACCGCTGCGACGCAGCGGGCGCTGGTCGGCGACGGTGCTGCTGGGAGTGGGGGTGGGCGTGTTCGTGGCCACGGCCGCGCTGCTGGTCTCGTCGCGGCCGGCCCCGCCGGGCGTGGACATCGCCGAACTGCTCAGCAAGCATCCCGAGGAGTACGCGCTCTCGCTGGGACACATGCTCGACCTGACGCCGCAGGCGCTGGGCGCCTTCCGCCTTCCCCTGCTGGGGACGGGGATCGCCTTCCTGCTGGGCACCGGGCTGGCCTGGTGGTTCCGGCGGCGGGGCGCTCCCGGGAAGAGCAACTTCGCCCTGGCCGCCATGATGGTGGTCGTCCTGGCCTGCGCCCACCAGGGACTGGTGATCTTCGAGCCCGTGCTCTCCTCCAAGAAGCTGGCGCAGGCCATCGAGCGGCGTTACCGGCCGGGCGAATTGATCGTGATCAACGGCGACTACGAGGACGGCTCCACGCTGAACTTCTACACCGGCGTCCCCGTGCACATGCTGAACCACCGCGAGGCCGACCTGTGGTACGGGTCGTTCTTCCCGGATGCGCCCCGGGTCTTCGAGGACGACGCCTCGTTGGCGCGGCTGTGGAGCGGTCCCACACGCGTGTACCTGTTCACGCCGGAGGATGAAACCCCCAAGCTGCTGCGGGAGGGCGGCGCGCCCGTCTACGAGGTGACGCGCAGCGGAGGCAAGCTCATCCTGAGCAACCGGCCCAACTAGGGCGCGGGGGTGGCGGCGTCGGCGGCGGGGACGGCCTCGGCGATGGGGCGGAGTTTGCCCTTCTCCAGGATGAACTGGTCGCCGCGCCAGTGCACGGTGTGACCGGCGTAGCTGGCCAGCCAGACGCCCAGGGCGAGCACATCGCGCAGCGGGACCAGAGCGAGGCAGCCGAGCCAGCGGCGGTCCTCCAGGACCAGGCGGCTGACGGCGAAGGCCACGCCCAAGCGCAGCACCACGGCCAGCGCCAGCACGCCCCAGCTCCAGAGAGCGCCACGGGCGGCCAGGACCGCCAGCGCCGCCCAGGGCACGGCGAAGGTAAGGAGCAGGCCGGCGTAGCCCCAGGGGCGGGAGTCGCGGGTGCTGCGCGCCCAGCGCAGCTGGTGGTGCAGGAAGGCGGAGAAGGAATAGTCGGGCAGATAGTTCTCCACCACCACCTCGGAGAGGTGGACCTCGTAGCCGGCGGCGGCGATGCGCTGGCCCAACTCGAAGTCGTCGGCCAGGTAATCGAGCAGGGGCTCCAGGCCGCCGATGGCGGCGAGCGAGGGGCGACGGAAGGCCAGGGTGGAGCCCAAGGCGAAGTGGATGCCTCCCTCCACCTGGCGCGCCGCCAGCACCCCGGCAAAGAACTCGGTGTTGATGCCGACCGCCTCCAAGGCGGAGCCCAGGGTGCGCCCGGCGATGCCGCGGTAGAGGCAGGTGACCATGCCCACGCGCGGGTCGGCGAAGCCGGCCAGGACCCGGCGCAGGTAGTCGCGGGGCACGCGGATGTCGCTGTCGTTCACCAGCAGGTAGGGGTGGGAGGCGTGGCCGAGCATCTGGATGAGGGTGGCGACCTTCCGGTTGGCGCCCAGGGTGGCGGGGCAGATCACCAGGCGGATGGCGCGCTGGGGAAACTCCTCGATCAGCCGCCGCACCAGGGGGACGGCGGGATCGTCCTCGTTCCGCACCCCGAAGATGATCTCGTACTCGGGATAGTCCTGCAGGCAGTGGCTGCGGAAGCTCTCGTAGGCCTCGGGATCGGTGCCGCGCAGGGGCTTGAGGATGGAAACCCCCGGGGTGAAGTCCGCGGGCGCCTGGCGCGGCCTCCGCAGGAAGGCTTGTGCACCCAGCAGACACAGCAGGTAGTAGCCCAGCCCGCAGAGCGTCCCCAGCAACGCGACGTATTCCAGCAACCAATGGCCCATAGGCTAAAGGAGGAGAGTTCCGTATATCTTCGCACCCGGAGGGGCTGACTCACAACCGCAAATCCCGCCAAGGTCCCATTCGGGATAAGGGCTCAGACGCTCAGGATACGCCTGGGGTTGGCCGCCGGTCTACTCGTAGCGCAGGGCCTCGATGGGGTCGAGGTTGGCGGCCTTCCAGGCGGGATAGATGCCGAAGACCAGGCCCACGGCGGCGGAGATGCTGAAGGCCAGCACGATCCAGAAGAGGGAGACGTAGACGGGGAGCGCGGACCAGGCCAGTTGCACCAGTTGGATGGCGCCGATGCCCAGCAGGATGCCCAGGCAGCCGCCCAGGGCGGTGAGGGTGACGGCCTCCAGGGTGAACTGCAGCAGCACGTCGCGCTTGCGGGCGCCGATGGCCTTGCGCACCCCGATCTCGCGGGTACGCTCGGTGACCGAGACCAGCATGATGTTCATCACTCCCACGCCGCCCACGATCAGGCCCACGCTGGAGACGGCGAACATAAAGATGAAGAGGCCGCCGGTGATCTGGTCCCAGAACTCGGAGAGGGAGTCCTGGGTCATGATGGCGAAGTTGTCGGGCTGGGCGGGGGTGAGCTTGCGGCGGCGGCGCAGCACCTCCCGCATCTCGTCCATGACCTGGGGCATGGCGGCGTGGGAGACGGCCTTGACGCTGATAAGGTGGTCCTTGAGCTCGGGGTGGAGCTTGCGCAGGGTGCCCAGGGGGAAGTAGGCGATGTTGTCCTCGGGGTTCTTGCCGCCGCTGATGACGGACTTGCGCTGGTCGGCGACCCCGATCACGGTGAACAATTCCCCCTCGATGTTGATCTGCTTGCCCACGGCCTGCTGGCGGCCGAAGAGGGTTTCGGCGGTATCGTAGCCGAGCACCACCACGGGGTCGCGGTGCTGGTCCTCGAAGTCGGTCCACATGCGGCCGGCGTTCATGTGGATGTCGTAGACGTCGCGGACGCCGGCGGTGTCGCCCTCCAGGATGACGTTGGAGGCCTTGCGCCCCTGGTAGCTGAGGGAGTAGGTGCCCACTCCGAAGACGGGATTGAAGTAGCGCACCCCGCTGGTGACGGAGTCCACGCCGGGCAGGCCGGCGAGGGCGTCGCCATCCTCGCGGGTGAGTTCCTTGCGGGTGCGCATCTCCTCGCTGGGGCGGGTGAAGGTGAAGAAGTCGAAGCGGTAGGCCCAGATGATGTTGGAGCCGAACTCGGTGACGGAGGCGTTGATGTTGCGGCGCAGCCCGCTCACCACCGAAGAGATCATGATGACCACCGCCACTCCGATGACGATGCCCAGCACGGTCAGGCCGGAGCGCATCTTGTTGGAGCGGATAGTGTCGAGGGCCAGCCGCACCGCTTCTCCGTAATCGCGCCGACGCAGCATGGCTAGAGTTCGAACCTCAGGGCGACGATGGGGTCGAGGTCGGCGGCGCGCCGCGCCGGGTACACGCCGAAGAAGACGCCCACGCTGGTGGAGACGATCACCCCGGCCAGCACCGCCCACAGAGCGATGGCGGAGGGCATGCCGATGAGCAGGGTGACGGTCTTGGCCACCAGGATGCCCAGCAGGATGCCGAGGAGGCCGCCCACCAGAGCCATGGTGCTGGACTCGATGAGAAACTGCGCCATCACGTCGCGGCGGCGCGCCCCCAGCGCCTTGCGGATGCCGATCTCGCGGGTGCGCTCGGTCACCGAGACCAGCATGATGTTCATGATCACGATGCCGCCGATGATCAGCGAGATGGAGGCCAGGGCGATGGTCACGGCGAAAAAGTTCTCGCTGATGGAGGCCCACAGGCTGAGAAAACTCTGGTTGGTCTCGATCTCGAAGGAGTCGGGCTTGCCGGGGAGGTCGTGGCGGCGGCCGCGCAGGATGACCCGCACCTCGTCCAAGGCGCGGTCCAGCCCCGCACCCACCCCATAGGCCTTGCCCCAGATGCGCATGGGGGTGTGGGCGCCGTACTGGCGCTGCCAGGTGGTGATGGGCATCATGACCCAGTTGTCGCGGCTCTGGCCCAGGGTCTTGCCCTGCTTCTTGGCCACCCCGACCACGGTGTAGGCGTTGCCGTCCACCCGGATCTCCTTGCCGATGGGGTCGGTGCCCGCCATCAGGTTCTCCACGATGTCGTTGCCGATGACCACCACGCGGGTGGCGGTGTCCATGTCGCTCTCGGTGATGCCGCGACCCTCCACCAGCTCCAGGTCGTAGATGCGTCCCATGGAGGGCGTCCAGCCGCGCACCCCGGTGTCGGAGGAGGATTGCTGGCCGTACTTGACGTGGCCGTCGGAAGTGTTGGTGCTGGCGCCCAGGATCATGCAGCTCTTGCAGGTGTCGCGCAGGACCTGGTAGTCCTCCAGGGTCAGGTCCTTGCGCTTCTGGGTCTCCAGGAAGGTCTCGATGTCGGTGATGACGTTGGGGGTCTTATTGACGATGAAGACGTCGGCGCCCAGGTTGAAGATCTTCTCCGCCACGTAGCGGTTGATGCCGTTGACGAAGGTGACCACGGCGATGACCGCCGCTACGCCGATCACCACCCCCAGCAGGGTGAGCACCGAGCGCAGCTTGTTCGCCCACAGCGACTGCAGGGCGATGCGGATGGCTTCCAGGACGTTCATGGGCGAGGATTCAGTCTAGCAGTTCCCTGCCAGGGCCGGGCCCTGGGATCAACTACGGCGGGCGCGCGAGAAAGGACGCATCCTTTATAATGAGGCTGTAGCAGCCGGAACGGGCAGTCGCTCCCGTCCCGCGGACGCCGGGTTCGCCCGGGCTGCGCGGGAACGGGGGAGGAAAGTCCGAACTCCGCAGGGCAGTGTGCCGGATAACGTCCGGGCGGACGGCCTCAAGGCCGCTCGACGGAAAGTGCCACAGAAAACATACCGCCCCGCCGGTTCGCCAAGCGCGATCGGTTCTTCGCTTGTGCTTGGAGAACCGGCGGGGTAAGGGTGAAAAGGTGCGGTAAGAGCGCACCGCCCGTCCAGCAATGGGCGGGGCAGGGCAAACCCCACACGGAGCAAGACCAAATAGGGGAGGAGCCCGCCGCAAGGCGAGCACGAGCCGGCCCGGTTCGTCCGAACTCCCGGGTAGGTCGCTGGAGCCCGTCAGTGATGGCGGGCCAAGAGGAATGACTGCCCTGCCGGGCGACCGGCAGACAGAATTCGGCTTACAGTTCCGGCTGCACTGAGCGCCCGTCCCTGCGGAAACGCGGGGACGGGCTTCAACTTTGCGGCACAGAACTCTGTCGTCCCTGCGGGACTCGGATCAAGAAACCGCCATGACCCGGCACTCAGGTGCCGGGCTGGGTTCTGACGCCCGCAAGGCGGGCTGACTCACGCGGCGGCGGCGCGGGACTTGGCCTGGCGGCCGACCTCTTCATAGACCTGCAGGATGCGGCGGGCGGAGAGTTCCCAGGAGTAGCGTCCGGCCTGCTCGTAGCCGCGTTGCTTCAGGCGCTCGCGCAGTTCCTGGTCGAGCAGCACGCGCTGCAGGGCGTTGCGGATCTCGAAGACGTTCTCGGGGTTGACCAGCACGGCGGCGCTGCCCACCACCTCGGGCAGCGAGGAGGAGTTGGAGGTCACCACCGGGGTACCGTGGGCCATGGCCTCCAGCGGGGGCAGCCCGAAGCCCTCGTAGAGCGAGGGGAAGACGAAGATCTTGGCGGCGTCGTAGAAGATGCGCAGCACCTCGATGGGCACGAAGCCAAGGAAGCGCACGTCGTTCTGCACCCCGCTGCGGATGACGGTGCGGCGCAGGTCGGGGTGCTGGGAGAGTTCGTCGCCGATGATGATGAGCTTCAGGTCCTCGAACTTCCCTTCCTTCTGGAGTTCGCCCTTGAGCGCGGAGAAGGCCTCGATGATGCGCACGATGTTCTTGTGCGGCTTGATGTTGCCGGCGTAGAGCAGGAAGGGATGCTGCACCTGGTAGCGCTCGGCGATGAAGCGGCGGTCGGCGTCGCTGGCGTGGCCGCGCTGGAAGCGCTCGTCGATGGCGTTGTAGACCACCTCGACCTGCTCCGCGGGCAGCCGGAAGTAGCGCTCGATCTCGCTCTTGGTGAAGTGGGAGACGGCGAGCACGCGCCCGGCGCGGCGCAGCAGGCGGCGGGTGAAGCGGAAGTTGAGGGCGCGGCGCCAGGCGGAGCCGCTCTGCCAGGCCACCATGTAGGCCAGCAGGTCGTGCACCGTCACCACGTAGCGGCAGGGAAAGCGCTGCGGCAGGCCCGCCAGGTGGGGCACGTGCACCAGGTCGCAGCCCACGCGCTTGAGCGCCGCGGAAAACTCCCACAGGTTGCGGGGCGAGCTTTCGGGCAGGTCATAGGGCAGATGCGAGAAGCTCTCGGGCAGGCTGCCCAGGGCGCGGAAGTGCGCCTCCTGGCCGAGCAGCAGGTACTGGTTGGCGGCATCCAAAGTCGCCAGGGTGCGCACCACGTTGCGGATATAGGTGCCGACACCGAAGTCGGCGATGCGGCGGATGTCGAAGGCGATCTTCACAAGAACCAGTCGTCGGTCTTCGGCCTTCGGTCGTCGGCCAAAAACCTGCTCGGTACTCGGTACCCGGTACTCAGGCCCGGGCTTCCACCGCGGCGCGGGCGCGGCGCTCGGCATAGAGCGGGAAGCTCTCGCACAGCTCCAGCACCTGCTTGCGGATGCGGGCCAGGGCGGGGGCGTCGGAGCGGTTGTTGAGCGCCTCGGCGATCCAGCGGCCGACCTGGCGCATCTCCGCCTCCTTCATGCCGCGGGTGGTGAGCGCGGGCGTCCCGATGCGGATGCCACTGGGTTTGAGCGGCGGGTTGGTGTCGAAGGGGATGGCGTTCTTGTTGACGGTGATGCCGGCGTCGCCCAGCGCCTTCTCCGCCTCGTTGCCCAGCATGCCGCGGCTGTAGACGTCGACCAGCATGAGGTGGGTGTCGGTGCCGCCGGAGATCACGCGGAAGCCCTCGCCGGCCAGGGTCTCGGCCAAGACCTTGGCGTTGGCCACGATCTGGCGGGCGTACTCCTTGAACTCCGGCTGCATGGCTTCGTGGAAGCA
The DNA here is from genome assembly GCA_035624475.1 of Terriglobales bacterium. Classification (NCBI taxonomy): domain Bacteria; kingdom Pseudomonadati; phylum Acidobacteriota; class Terriglobia; order Terriglobales; species Terriglobales bacterium. The sequence continues at coordinate 9,328 of DASPRL010000312.1, read as the reverse complement.
CACCGCCTTGGCGGCCACGATGTGCACCAACGGCCCGCCCTGCTGCCCGGGGAAAACGGTCTTGTCGATGGCGGCGGCGTACTCCTGCTTGGAGAGGATCATGCCGGCGCGCGGCCCACGCAGCGTCTTGTGGGTGGTAGTGGTCACGATCTGGGCGTGGGGCACGGGCGAGGGATGCACGCCCCCAGCCACCAGCCCGGCGAAGTGCGCCATGTCCACCAGGTAGAGGGCGCCCACCTTGTCGGCGATCTGCCGCATGCGCGCGAAGTCGATGATGCGGGGATAGGCGGAGCCGCCGCCGATGATGAGCTTGGGGCGCTCCGCGAGCGCCAGCTTCTCCAGTTCGTCGTAGTCGATGGTCTCGGTGTCCTTGTTCACGCCGTAGGGCACCACGCGGTAGGTCTTGCCGGAAAAGTTCAGATGATGGCCGTGGGTGAGGTGGCCGCCGTGGGCCAGGTTGAGTCCGAGGATGGTGTCGCCGGGCTGGATGACGGCGGCGTAGGCGGCCATGTTGGCCTGGGAGCCGGCGTGGGGCTGGACGTTGGCGTGCTCGGCGCCGAAGAGGAGCTTGGCGCGCTCGCGGGCCAGGTTCTCCACGATGTCGGTGAACTCGCAGCCGCCGTAGTAGCGCTTGCCGGGATAGCCCTCGGCGTACTTGTTGGTGAAGACCGAGCCCATGGCCTCGAGCACGGCCTCGCTGACGAAGTTCTCCGAGGCGATCAGCTCCAGGCCCTCGTGCTGGCGGCGCTCCTCGCCGGCGATGGCAGCGGCCACCTGGGGATCCACTTCCGAGAGCGGGCGGGACATGCGCTGGTTCTTCATGGCGTCCTTCTTCCTGTCAGTCGTTGGCGGCGCGGGCCTCTTCGCGCTCGATCTCGGCGATCTTGTCGACGCGGCGCTGGTGGCGGCCCCCGGCGAACGAGGCCTTGAGCCAGGCGTCCACGATGGAGAAAGCCTTCTGCTCGTCGAGGAAGCGAGCGCCCAGGGCCAGCACGTTGGCGTCGTTGTGCTCGCGGCTCAACTGCGCTTCCTGCTCGCTGGTGACGTTGGCGGCGCGGATGCCCGGGACCTTGTTGGCCGCCATGGCCATGCCGATGCCGCTCCCGCACACCAGGATGCCGAGGTCGGCCTGGCGGCGCGCCACCTCTTCACCCACCTTGCGGGCGTAGTCGGGGTAGTCCACCGAGTCGGTGGAGTTCGTGCCCTGGTCGTCCATGCTGATGCCCTGGGCGGCCAGGCGCTGGCGGATCTTCTCCTTGAGCTCGAAGCCGGCGTGGTCGGCGCCGATGGCGATCTTCATGGCAGGCCCATTCTACCGCCTTCCCGGCGGGGCCGGAACCGCGGAGGCGCGTGGGGCCGCGGCGGATCGTCTTCTACGGCGCAACCGGCGGCGGCACCGGGCCCACGCTGGCGGCGATGCGCTCGGCCACCGGGCCCAGGGTCTTGAGGTCGGCGCGGCTGGTGATATCGATCTGGGCGGCGCAGGCGGCGGCGCCGGCGGGCCGCGCCACGTAGTAGTGCACCCCGTCCTTGCCCTTGGCGTACTGGAACCACAAGCGGTCGCCGCTGTCTTCCAGGATCTTGCCCGGCTGGTATTGCAGCTTGATGTGCTCCTTGAACTGCTCCCAGTCCTTCATGGGATTGTGGTGCAAGGAGGCGGCGGCGCGGCCCTGGCCGAACTGGATGAGCGTGTCTTCGCCGGCGATGGGATGCCAGGTCTCCGGAATGGCCCACTGGCAGAGGCCGTCCTTATCCTGCACCTGGCGCCAGGCGGGAGCGGCGGCGCGGGCCGGCGGCGTGGGACGGGAAGCGGGAGGGGCGCTCTGTTGACCGGTTGCGGCTAACCCGGCCAGCACCAGCGCCGCCAGAAGCAGACTGTGGCGGAAGCGGAGCATGAGTTCCTTCCTGGGAGAGGTCTTTTCTTATTGTCAACCCGCAGACAGGCTTTTCGATGCGGCGCCGGGAAGCCAGGATGCTCGGGTCCGGCGACCCCGCTCCGGGCTTGTCCTGAAGCGGCTTTCGCCTCATAATCTCCGCACCCAGAACCCGAGGTGAAGCATGGCAACCACCGCCGGCAGCGAGGCCGCGCAGGGCTACAAGCTCATCAAGTTCGATACCTCCACGTACGTGGCGCGGCTCACCCTGAACCACCCGCCCTACAACGTGCTCACCATCCCCCTGATGACGGAGATGGCGGAGGCCATCGAGAGCCTGAACGGGCGCGGAGACATGAAGTGCATCCTGCTGGAGGCGGGGCAGTTCCCCAACGTCCCGCAGAAGACCTTCTCCGCCGGCATCTCGCTGGAGGACTCCAAGCCGGACCGCGTCTTCCAGACCCTGGACGCCTTCAACCGCGTCTTCCAGGCGCTGGCCGAGGTTTCGAAGCCCCTCATCGTGGTGGTGAACGGGGCGGCCATCGGGGCGGGCTCGGAGCTGGTGGCCTTCGGGGACGTGGTCATCGCCACGCCGGCGGCGCGCTTCGCGCAGCCCGAGGTCAAGATGGGCGTCTTCCCGCCCTTCGCCGCGGTCATGCTGCCGCAGCTCATCGGGCCCAAGAAGACCTACGAGCTCATCCTCACCGGCAACCCGCTGACCGCGGAGGATGCTCTGCACCTGGGCTTCGTCAACCGGGTGGTGCCGGAGGCGGAGCTGAAGAAGGCGGTGGACGACATCCTGGTCAAGATCGGGGAGTTCAGCGGGCCGGTGCTGGAGATGACCAAGCAGGTGATCGGCAGTTCCCTCGGCCTGCCCCTCAAGGACGCCATGAAGAAGTCGCAGGACATCTACCTCAACCAGCTCATGGCCCTGGAGGACGTGCAGGAGGGCCTGCGCGCGGTGCTGGAAAAACGCAAGCCGGTGTGGAAGAACAAATAGCCGTCAGCGGTCAGCCATCAGCCGTCAGGTAAGACCTCTCTTCGAGGGCGTCATCCTGAGGCGCTTCGCCGAAGGATCTCGCGGGAAGCCTCCGAGCCGCTGCGCGCGAGATGCTTCGCGCCCTGAAGGGCGCTCAGGATGACGCCATCCCACACGAATGCCCCTGACCCCTGACTCCTGACTCCCGACTCCTCCTGCTAGAACGAGCGCCGGAAGAACGAGATCAGCTTGTAGGCGTCGACGTACTTGAAGGGGCTCTCGCCGGTGGTGTAGTGGCCGCAGGGCAGGACGGCGACCTCGTGCTCGAGCTTGCGGCGCTCGAACTCGGCCACCACCTGGCGGGAGAACTCGGGCAGGAAGGTGAGGTCGTAGGTGGCGTAGACGATGAGCGACTTCCGGGGGAAGCGCTGGAACTTGTCGAAGTAGGCCATGGGGCTGATGGCCAGCCAGCAGTCGCGCAGCTCGTCGCGGGTGATGGCCTCTTCCACTCCGGCGCGGATGTGGCGGGTGGACTGCCCGGTCCATACCACGTCGGCGAAGTAGGTGGAGGCGTGATTGAAGGCGCAGACGCGCAGGCGGGGATCGTGGGCGGCAGCGATGAAGGCGTAGCAGGAGCCCAGGCTGGTGCCCAGGATGCCGAGGTTGGTGTAGCCCTGCTGCTGAAGCCAGTCGAGGCAGCAGCGCGCCTCGATGACCGCCTGGCGGGCGGCGTCGATGGTGCGGGCCAGGTTGGAGCTGACGGCGTAGTCGGCGCGCTCCAGCTCGCGCGGCATGCGCACGTCGTGATAGGGCATGGACATGCGCAGCGCGGCGATGCCGGCCAGGTTGAGCAGCTTGCCCAGGGCGTTGTGACCCTCGGCGTCGGAGTTCCACTGCGGCAGCAGGACCACGGCGCGGCGCCCGCGCGCCGGGAACCAGCGCGCACTCACCGTGTTGTTTTCCTCGTAAGGGCTTGGGACCGGCGAGGTGAAGCGCAAGTAAGGCGCCTTGCGTTTGGCGTCGCCCAGGCCGGCGCGCCCATCGCGCGCGGTGAAATGCGCGGGGACGTGGCGCTCCAGGCGGAAGTCGGCGGGGGTGCGATAGGCGAAGAAGCGGTCGCTCTCAGCCACCAGCGCGCGGTTGAGAGCGCGGAAGGATCCGGCGAGCGGCTCGCCGGCGGGCAGCCGCCCGTCCACTCCCGGCCAGGCGCGCGCCCACTCCAACCCCCATTCGAAGGGACGGACCACGCGGTTGGTGTCGCGCGTGGTGAGACGCGTCTCCCAGTCGTACATCCATCGCTGATAACGCTTGCGCATGGGGATGTAAGTCAGTCTAACAAAGTGAGCGATGTGCCTCGACCGAAGGCGTCATCCTGAGGCGCTTGAGCGCCGAAGGATCTCGCGCGGAGTGCCGCGATGCTGCACGCCAGATCCTTCGCGGCCTGAAGGCCGCTCAGGATGACGCCCTCCAGCCGGTCAACCTGCCGGAGGGCGTGCTACTCCACGTACTTCCGGGGCACGCGGTCGGAGATGCCGCACAGCACCTCGTAGGGGATGGTGCCGGTGAGGCTGGCGATGTCCCAGGCGGAGATGGCATGGTGGCCGCTCTCGCCCAGCAGCATCACCTCGTCGCCCACCTCCACCCCGGGGATGCCGGTGATGTCGATGAGGGTGAGGTCCATGGCGATGTTGCCCACGATGGAAGCGTAGTCGTGGCGCACGATGACGCGGCCGCGCGAGGAGAGCTGGCGGTTGAGCCCGTCGGCGTAGCCCACGGGGATGACGGCGATGCGCGCCGGGGCCTGGGTGACGTAGGCGCCGTGGTAGCCCAGGGGCTGGCCGGCGCCCACCTCGCGCACCTGCAGGATGCGCGTCTTCCAGGTGAGTGCAGGCTTGACCGGCAGCTCGTAGGAGGGGTCGGGGGAACCGCTCACCACCGAGGCGAAGGGCAGGTAGTAGCCGTAAAGCGAGAGGCCGGGGCGCACCATGTTCTTCCAGGTCTCGGGGCGGGTGGCCAGGGCTGCGCTGTTGGCCATGTGGTAGTAGACGGGGGAGAGGCCGCTCTCGACCACCGCGGTCACGGCGTCGTCGAAGCGGCGGATCTGGGCGTTGGTGTCGGGAGCATCGATGACGTCGGCGGAGGCCAGGTGGGTGAACAGGCCCTCCAGCACCACGTGGCGGGCCTCGCGCAGCACCTCGGCCAGGGCGGGAAGGTCGGCGATCGCCACCCCCAGCCGCGACATCCCCGTATCCACCTTGAGGTGCACGGGGAGGGCGTCGTGGGGGCCGAGCTTGAGCTTCTCGGCGATGTCCTCGAGCAATTCGATGTGGTTCCAGTCCCAGATGGTGGGGGTGAGGTCGTAGCGGGCCACGGCCTCTTCCTCGCCGCGCCAGAAGCCGGTCAGGATGAGGATGCGGCCGGTGATGCCGCCCTGGCGCAGGCGCACGCCTTCATCCACCGAGGTCACGCCGAACCAGACCGCGCCCTCCTTTTCCATGGCGTGGGCGCACTCCACCGCCCCGTGGCCGTAGGCGTCGGCCTTGACCACGGCGCACACCGTGGCCTTGGGCGCCACATACTGCTGCACCGTGCGGAAGTTGTGCCGCAGCGCGGTCAGCGACACCTCGGCCCAGGTGGGGCGCATGCCTGACTCTCCTTGCGATGTTGGGGGGGAAACCGCCCGCCGCGCAAAGCTGGAGAGATTATACCGAAGGCCCCCGGCCGGGCAGGTCGGTGGGGCCGGTGATGAGGCGGATGCCGCGCTGGTAGGTGAGGTACGACCACGCCCACTGGATGCCGACCAGTAATCGGTTGCGGAAGCCGATGAGCCACAGGATGTGCACCGTCAGCCAGGTCACCCAGGCCGGGAAGCCGGTGAGGCGCAGGCGTCCGAAGTCGGCGACGGCGGCGGCGCGCCCCACGGTGGCCAGGTTGCCACGGTCCACGTAGTGGAAGGGGCGGCGGAGCTGGCCGCGGAACTCGCGGCGGAGGTTCTCCGCCACCGCTCTTCCCTGCTGGATGGCCACGGGGGCGACGCCGGGCAGCGGCCGGCCATGCTCGTCGCTGCAAGCGGCCAGATCGCCGATGACGAAGACCTCGGGATGCCCGGGCAGGGAGAGGTCGGCTTGTACGCGCACGCGCCCGGCGCGGTCCAACTCCCCGCCCAGCGCCGCGCCCAGCGGCGAGGCCTGCACCCCCGCCGCCCACAGGTTCACCGCCGAAGGCAGGAGGGCATCGCCCAAGCGCAGCCCGCGGGGCTCGACCGCGGTGACCTTGCAGTTGGTGCGCACCTCCACGCCCAGGCGCTCGAGCTGCTGCTGCGCGCTGCGCGACAGCTCCTCGGGATAGGTGGGCAGGATGCGCGGCCCCGCCTCAAGCAGCAGGATGCGGGCGCGCGCCGGATCGATAGAGCGGAAGTTCTTCATCAGGGCGCGGCGCGCGATCTCGGAGAGCGCTCCCGCCAGCTCGACTCCCGTCGGTCCCGCGCCCACGATGGTGAAGTTGAGCGGGGTGAGAGGCGCGCCGGTGGCGGCCTCGCGCTCCGCCATCTCGAAGGCCAGCAGCACGCGGCGGCGGATCTCGAGCGCGTCCTCCAGGGTCTTCAGGCCGGGGGCCAGCGGCTCCCAGTCGTCGTGGCCGAAGTAGGCGTGGCGGACGCCGGCGGCGACCAGGAGGTAGTCGAAGTCGAGGTTGAAGTCGCGGCAGAGGACGCGGCGGGCGGCGAGGTCGAAGCCGGTGACCTCGCCCAGCAGCACCTCCACGTTGCGCTCGCGGCGCAGGATGCCGCGGATGGGCGAGGCGATGTCGGCGGGAGAGAGCGCCGCGGTGGCTACCTGGTAGAGCAGCGGCTGGAAGGTGTGGTGGTTCTTGCGGTCCACCAGGGTGATGGAAACGGGCAGGCGGGCCAGGGCCTTGGCGGCGTAGAGCCCGCCGAACCCGCCTCCGACGATGACCACGCGCGCCGCCGCCATCCCAAGGGATGAGATTCTACCGCCCGCAGGCGGGATGCGATTTCGTCCTACTCGCCTACCGCCCGCGATTCGAAGCGGGTGGAGCGCTTGATGAACACCAGCTCGATCTTGCCGGTGGGACCGTTGCGCTGCTTGGCGATGATGAGTTCGGCCAGGCCGTCGAGGTCGGGATCGTCGGGCTTGTAAACCTCCTCGCGGAAGATGAAGGCGACCACGTCGGCGTCCTGCTCGATGGAGCCGGACTCGCGCAGGTCGGAGAGCTGGGGGCGATGATCGCCGCCGCGGCTTTCGGGGGCGCGGCTCAACTGGGAGAGCGCGACCACCGGCACGCGCAGTTCCTTGGCCAGCGCCTTCAGCCCGCGCGACATGGCCGAGACCTCCTGCGTCCGGTTCTCGTAGCGCTTGCCGCCCAGCCCGCTGGGCGACATCAGTTGCAGGTAGTCCACGATCACCAGGTCGAGCTGCCCCTGGGTCTGCTGCAGGCGCCGGCACTTGGCGCGCATCTCGTGCAGGGAGATGCCGGGGGTGTCGTCGATGAAGATGGGGGCGTCGTTGAGGGCACCCAGCGCGGCCACCAGCTTCTCGAAATCCTCGCGCCCCAAAAAGCCGGTGCGCAGCTTGTGCGAGTCCACGCGGGCCTGCGAGCACAGCAGGCGCAGCAGTAGCGCCTCGCGCGACATTTCCAGGGAGAAGACGCCGACCACCTTCTTGTCCATGACGGCGGCGTTCTCGGCGATGTTGAGAGCGAAGGCGGTCTTGCCCATGGAGGGGCGGGCGGCGATGATCACCAGTTCGGAGGGCTGCAGGCCGCTGGTCATGCCGTCCAGGTCGGCGTAGTGGGTCTCCAGACCGGTGATGCGCTGGCCGCGCGAGTAGAGCGCGTCGATGGAGCCGAAGGAGTCCTTCACGATCTCCTTCACCCCCAGGAAACCGGAGCCGATGCGGTCGTCGGAGAGCTTGAAGATGGCGGATTCGGCGGCGTCGAGGATCTCCTCGGCGGGCTCCGACTGCTCCGAGGCCTGCACGATGGCGGCCTGGGCGGCGTGGATGAGGCCGCGCAAGAGCGCCTTGTCGCGCACGATCTTGACGTGGTGCTCGATGTTGGCGCGCTTGGGCACGCCGTCGGTGAGCGAAGAGAGGTAGCCGACGCCGCCGATGGCCTCCAGTTCTTTCTTGGCGGCCAGGCCCTCGCTCAGGGTGATGATGTCGATGCCGCGGCCCGCCTCGGAGAGTTCGCCCATGCGGGCGAAGATGCGGCGGTGGGAGTCGAGGGAGAAGTCGTCGGGGCGCAGCGCCTCGGCCGCCTGGTGGAAGGCCAGGTTGTCGAGCAGGACGGCGCCCAGGATGGCGCGCTCGGCGTCCACGCTGGCGGGCAGGCCGCGGTCGAGACTGTAGTCGGTGGTGGCCATCGCAGGTGCTTTCCGGATTATGCCATAACTGGGCGAAGAAAAAACGAATTGCGGCCCGCGCCAGCCGCGCGGGCCGCACCGTGAGCGGGAGCCGGGTTGGGGCGCGCCTCCGCAGGGAGGACGCGCGCTCCACCGTCTGCCGGGCCGCGCCGCGGGACGGACCCCGTGCCCGTCCGGCTCCTCGCGCCCGATCTCTCGTTTCCCGGCAGCGCGCTCCTTCGAGCGCCTCACCGGCTCCCGTTCTTGCGTTGCGCGTCACTGTGCCCGAGCCGGCGCCGGCGCTCAACTGCAAACTCGCTCGCCGGGGTGGAAACGCTGTGGGAATTCGGGATTTGTTGTGGACGGCGGAGGAAAAAAGGAAAACAACTTCAAGCCGCCACGGATTCACACGGATGACCGCGGATCAAGAACAAAAAGGAACGGACCTTCCGGGCTCTATCCGTGAAGATCCGTGAGAATCCGTGGCTGTCTGGAAGTTCAGTCCTGCACGCCGTCCATGAAGGCGCGCAGTTTGCGCGAGCGCGAGGGGTGGCGGAGCTTGCGCAGCGCCTTGGCCTCGATCTGGCGGATGCGCTCGTGGGTGACCGCGAACGACTGCCCCACTTCCTCGAGCGTGTGCTCGCTGCCGTCCTCCAGCCCGAAGCGCATCTTGATGACCTTCTCCTCGCGGGCGGTGAGGGTCCTGAGCACGTGCGCCGTCTGCTCCTTGAGGTTGATGTTGATGACCGCGTCAGCGGGCGAGACCACGCCCCGGTCCTCGATGAAGTCGCCCAGGTGGCTGTCCTCCTCCTCGCCGATGGGGGTCTCCAGCGAGATGGGCTCCTGCGCGATCTTGAGCACCTTGCGCACCTTGGCCACGGGGATGTCCATGCGCTTGGCGATCTCCTCCGAGGTAGGCTCGCGACCCAGCTCCTGCACCAGTTGGCGGGAGGTGCGGATGAGCTTGTTGATGGTCTCGATCATGTGCACGGGGATGCGGATGGTGCGGGCCTGGTCGGCGATGGCGCGGGTGATGGCCTGGCGGATCCACCAGGTGGCGTAGGTGGAGAACTTGTAGCCGCGGCGGTACTCGAACTTGTCCACCGCCTTCATCAG
>DASPRL010000311.1 GCA_035624475.1 Terriglobales bacterium | reverse complement strand
CCTCAAGGCGCCGAGCGAGCTGCCGTCGTGTATCTCCTGGCCGTGGCACCAGGGGCCCATGACGAGAAAGACCTTGTCACCGCCCGTGTCCTTCGGCTTGAGCGACTTGTAAACGGCGATGGCGCCGTAGATGTCCTCCTGGTCCCAGAGACTGTGGACGAGCATCACCGGCACCTTCAGGGGACGGGCGGCCAGAAGCCTGTCCACCGCCTGGTCACGCCAGAAGGCGTCGTAGGCGGGATGCGCCAGGATCTTCCTCCAGAAGCCGACCTGGTCCAGCCCGTGCCGGCGTCCCAGCTCCCCCGCCGAAACGGCCTCCATGAAGAGGTCGTAGTCGTCGAAGTAGCCCGACCACCACTTCGCCTTGTTGTCGCGGGTCCCCTCCTGCTCGTAGATGTAGGGGAGGTTCTGCTGGCGGAAGGCGCCGTTGTGAAACCAGTCGTCGCCCCTCCAGCCGTCCACCATGGGATTCATGGGCACCGCCACCTTGAGCGCGGGGTGGGGATCGATGAGCGCCGCCAGGGTGGTGAAGCCGTCGTAGGAGATGCCCAGGATGCCTACCCGGCCGTTGCACTCCGGGAGGTTCTTCACCAGCCAGTCGATGGTGTCGTAGGTGTCGGTGGCGTGGTCCACCCCGGTGGGATTCAGAGGACCGCGGAAGGGACGGTTCATGACGTAGTCGCCCTCGGAGCCGTACTTGCCGCGGACATCCTGGACCACGCGGATGTAGCCGCCCTCCACGATGACGTCGGTGGGATTGTCGTAGCCCTCGAGGATGGGGCCCAGGTGGGGGCTGTCGGCGTGGCTGGTGAGCGCGGTGGCGTCGTAGGGAGTGCGGGTCAGGAGGATGGGAGCGCGGTGGCTCGGGGTAGCGCTGCGCGGCACCAGGATGACGGTGTGCAGCCTCACCCCGTCGCGCATGGGGATCATGACCTCGCGCCGAGTGTAATCGAAGCTGGTGGTGACGGGCTGGAACTGGGCCGGGGTCTCGCTGGGCAGGGTGGAGGCTGGGGGCGTGGCTTGGGCGAAGGCTGGCATGCCCATCAGGCCGGCGAAGATCCAGGCCAGCAGGACGAACATAGAAAGATCGCGCATCGGCTTCATGGAGGTCCTCCGGGGCTGGCTGCGGGAGGGCGATGTTAGGACGCGCGCCCCGGCAAGTCAATGACGAGCGGACGTCAGACCTCAGACGTCAGACGCCAGCAAGACATCTTGGCGTTCAAACGACGCGATGGCCCGATCACCCGATGAGGCGATTTCTTTCACTCCCTCGTTCGCGGGGGTATCATGGAGGTTGGGACCCTGCGCCACTTGCCTCCCGCTGCTGCGGCAGCCGAAGGGGAGGTTGCAAGCATGAAGGTTTGCGACACCTGTCACAGCACCTACCCCACCTCGTTCACCACCTGCCCCAAAGACCAGACCCTGCTGCACACCGCCTCCGAGCTGATGCCCGGGCTCATCATCCGCGAGAAGTACCAGATCGTGGAGCGCATCGGGGCCGGCGGCATGGCGGTGGTCTACAAGGCCAAGCACGTCGCCTTCCAGGAGGTCCACGCCCTCAAGGTGGTCTCCAGCCGCATGCTCGACGACGAGGGCTTCCTGCACCGCTTCCGCAATGAAGCCATCATCACCCGCAAGCTGCACCACCTGAACGCGGTGCGGGTGGACGACATCGACTCCACCGAGGACGGCCGCCCCTTCATCGTCATGGAGTACGTGCGGGGCGAGAACCTGCGCAACGTGATCCAGAAGCACGGGGCGCTGCGCCTGGCGCGCGCCCTGCACATCGCGCGCCAGGTGGCGCAGGCGCTGGCCGCCGCCCACCACCTGGGCATCACTCATCGCGACATCAAGCCCGACAACATCATCCTGGTGGAGCAGGCCGACGGCCACGACCTGGTCAAAGTGCTGGACTTCGGCATCGCCAAGGTGCGCGAGAGCACGGTGGGCAGCGGCGCCGGCTACACCCCCACCCACACCGGCATGGTGGTGGGCACGCCCCAGTACATCTCCCCCGAGCAGGCGCTGGGCAAGCACGGCAACGACATCGACGGGCGCGCCGACCTCTACTCGCTGGGCGTGGTGCTCTACGAGATGGTGACCGGGCAGTTGCCGTTCGAGAGCGACACGCCCATGGGCCTGCTGCTGCACCACATCCAGACGCCGCCGCGGCCGCCCGACTTGCTGCGTCCCGACCTGCGGATCCCCCAGGCGATCTCGAAGCTGCTGCTGAAGTCGCTGGCCAAGCAGCGCGAAGACCGCTTCCAGAGCGCCGAGGAGATGCTGGCGGCGCTCAAGGACCCGGAGGCCTGGGCCTCGGAGGCGGGCACCTCGGTGCTGGGCTCGGAAGAGCTGGCGGCTGCGCCGGCTCCCGCGCCGCCGGCGACGCGAGGAGCGGTGGCGCTCGCTCCTCGTCCCGCGCTGACGCCGCGGCCGCGCCGCGTGCTCACTCCGCTGCAGATGCGGCGCGCTCCCGCGCCGCGCTCCCGCCCCTGGGGCGCCATCGGAGGCCTGGTCCTGCTGCTCCTCCTGCTCGGCACCTGGGGCTACTACCTGCTGCGGCACGAGCTGCCGCTGTGGCCGGCGTCCGCGCCGCCACCCTCCGCCGCCGCGCCCGCTGCCAGCGACGAGGAGATCGCCGCCGCCGTCACCGGTGCGCTGACCGCCTCCCCCGCGCTGAAGGGCGAGACCATCGGAGTGGCGGTGCACGAGGGCGTGGTCACGCTCACCGGCCCGCTGGACACGCCGGCGCAGGCCGCGGCCGCCATCGCGCTGGCCTCCGCCGTTCCCGGCGCCAAGCGCGTGAGCAACCAGATGAAGGTGCGGCCGACGGTGGAGCACGAAGCGCCCGCTGCCGCGGTGGAGTCCAAGCCGCCGCCCGACCGCGACGAGGAGCGCGCGCGCCGCGCCCAGCAGGGAGCGCGCCGCGCCCGCGACCTGGTGACCGGCGGCGACCGCCAGCTCAACGCCGGCGACTACGACGCCGCCATCGCCAGCTTCCAGGCTGCGCTCGAGGCCGAGCCCGGCAACCGCGCCGCCCGCCAAGGCCTGGCCCGCGCCCAGCAGGCCAAGCGCGCCGAGGAAGAGATCCTGAAGAGGCGAAGATGAAGACCGCGCTCGCCACCGCGCTTCTGCTGCTGGGCTCGTGGCTGGCCGCACAGACCACACCCGCCGCGCCGCAGCCGGCGCCGCCCAAGCCCCCCACCGCCGCCGATTTTCCCAACGGCTTCGAGAGCAATCCCTATCTCGTCTCCGGCGGCGACAACCCGGTGCTGGGCCTGAACGTCGCCCATCACCACTTCTTCGGCGAGACCCTCGGCAACTTCTGCTATGGCTTGCTGTTCATCTCGCGCGACTCCATCCGTTACGAGGTGATTTTGCCCGAGGCTTCGAAGCACGACTCTTTCCAGTACGCGCGCGCCGACCTGGTCGTGAGCCGCCCCTGGAAGACCATGCTGGGCCAGCATCGCAACGCCACGGAACTGAAGTTCCGCAATGGCGGCGTGTATCACCTGTCGCTGGTGCGGCCGGGGACGCTGCGCAACACCCCTGTGGCCGGGGACTTCGGCGCGGGCAGCGAGATCCAAGACGCCATCCAGAACTTCGACCAGGTGGTGGCGCGGCTGGCGCCCAAGCCGCCGCCCGCGCCCACGCCCCCGGCCATCACCCTGGTGGAGCCCGCGGGCGCGGAGGAATCTAAACCCGTGGAGGCCGGCGCCACCCTCAAGGTGCGCGGCATCGCCACCCAGCCCTCCGGCATCGCCCTGGTCACGGTCAACGGCCAGCCCGCCACGCTGAAGGCCCTCAGCCCGCAGACTTCGGAGTTCCTGCTGCCCGCGCTGGCGGTCGCGTCCGGCACATCCAGCGTGCTGGTGCTGGCCACCGCCACCGACAAGGCGGAGGCGCACCTGGTCTTCAGCGTGACGCGTCCCGAG
>DASPRL010000310.1 GCA_035624475.1 Terriglobales bacterium | reverse complement strand
GACCTGGTAGTGCTCCTCCCCGATCACGCGGGGGTCGAGGATGCGCGAGGACGAGGCGAGGGGGTCGACCGCCGGGTAGATGCCGAGCTCGACGATCTGGCGTGAGAGGTTCGTCGTCGCGTCGAGGTGGGCGAAGGTGGTGGCGGGAGCGGGATCGGTGAGGTCGTCGGCGGGCACGTAGATGGCCTGCACCGAGGTCACTGAGCCCTTCTTGGTGGAGGTGATGCGCTCCTGCAATTCGCCCATCTCGGTGGCCAGGTTGGGCTGGTAGCCCACCGCCGAGGGCATGCGTCCCAGCAGCGCCGAGACCTCCGAGCCCGCCTGGGTGAAGCGGAAGATGTTGTCGATGAAGAGCAGGGTGTCGGCGCCCTCGGCGTCGCGGAAGTTCTCAGCCACGGTCAGGCCGGTGAGGGCCACCCGCAGGCGCGCCCCCGGCGGCTCCGTCATCTGCCCGTAGATGAGCGAGGCCTTGGAGTTGGCGGGATCGCCGGGCTTGATCACCCCGCTCTCGCTCATCTCCAGCCACAGGTCGTTGCCCTCGCGGGTGCGCTCGCCCACCCCCGCGAACACGGAGAAGCCGCCGTGCTGCTTGGCCACGTTGTTGATGAGCTCCATGATGACCACGGTCTTGCCCACCCCGGCGCCGCCGAACAGCCCGATCTTGCCGCCCTTGAGGAAGGGCTGGATGAGGTCGACGACTTTCACCCCGGTCTCGAACATCTCGGCGGTGGTGGCCTGCTCGTCGAAGGCGGGGGCCAGGCGGTGGATGGGCAGGCGGTCCTTGGCCTGGATGGGGCCGAGTTCGTCCACCGGCTCCCCGATCACGTTCATCACCCGCCCCAGGGTGCCGCGGCCCACGGGCACGGAGATGGGCCCGCCCAGGTCGATGGCGTTCATGCCGCGCACCATGCCGTCGGTGGGCTGCATGGCCACGCAGCGCACGCGGCCTTCGCCCAGGTGCTGCTGCACTTCCAGGATGACGTTGATGGGAGCGGGCACGGTGAAGCCCTCGCTCACCACGCGCAGGGCCTGGTAGATGGGAGGCAACGCGGTCTCGGAAAACTGCACGTCCACGGCCGGGCCGGCCACTTGGATCACATGTCCGATGTTGTCAGGCATAAGTTCACTCGTTTCCAGGTTTCAAGGTTTCAGAGTTTCAAGGTTTCAAGGTGCCCGGCGCCTGCCTCTTCTACTTTGCAACCTTGAAACTTTGGAACTTTGAAACCTCCTACAAAGCTGCTGCACCCGACACGATCTCGATGATCTCTTTCGTGATCTTGGCCTGGCGGGCGCGGTTCATGGCCAGGGTCAGCGAGTCGATCATCTCGCTGGCGTTGTTGGTGGCCGAATCCATGGCGGTCATGCGCGCCGCGTGCTCCGCCGCCACCGACTCCAGCAGGGCGCGGTAGATCTGCACCGCCACGTACTTGGGCAGCAGGGCGTGGAACAGCTCCGTGGCCGGCTGCTCGTAGATGTAATCCTGGGTGGCGGCGCCGAAGCGGGCGGCCTGCTCGTCGATCGCGCGCGTGTCGGCGGCGTGCACGCTGACCCCGGCGGAAGACGCCGCCTGGGCCCGCCGTTCCCGCTCCTCCTCGGGGATCTCCAACTGCTCCTCCGCCTCGGCCACCCCGATCTGCCGGATGGGCAGCACCTTCTCCACCACCAGCCGCTGCGCGATCACACTCTTGAACTCGTTGAAGAGGAAATAGACCGAATCGAAGCCGCCCTCGGTGTAGCGCGCGATCAGGCGCTCGGCCATCTCGCTGGCCTGGGCGAACTCCAGGTGGCCGAGGATCCCGATCTGCTCGCCCACCAGGTGCACGCCGGGCTCGACCGTGTCGGGGCTGCCGGCGGGGAAGCGGCGGCGCAGGAAGTCCCGCCCCTTGCGGCCCACGGCCACGATGGAGACGTTCTTCCCCTGCTTGGAATCGAGGAAGTGCATGGCCGCCTTCAGGATGTTGGTGTTGAAGGCGCCGGCCAGGCCCTTGTCGCCGGTGACCACGGCCAGGAAGATGTTCTTCTCCTCGCGGCGGGCCAGCAGGGGATGGCGGGGCTCCCCGGTCTCGGGATCGTAGATCTCGGCGCGCGCCACCAGCGACTGCAGCACGTGGGTGAGCATCTGGGCGTAGGGGCGGGCGGAGAGAGCGCGCTCCTGGGCGCGGCGCAGGCGCGCCGCCGCCACCATCTTCATGGCCTTGGTGATCTGGCGCGTGTTGATCACGCTGCGGATGCGCCGCCGAATGTCGAGGACGTTGGCCATCTGCTAGTTCCTGGTTTCCCGTTTCCAGTTTCCCGTTTACTTCGCCGCCGTGGCCTGGCGCTCGCTGACGAAACGCTGCTTGGCCTCCTCCACCAGCTTGTGCACGTCGGCCTTGAGCGCGTCGTCCAGGGTCTTCTTCTCCATGATGGCCTTCAGCAGGCCGGGGTTCATGGTGTCGGCGTACTGGTAGAGCTGCTGCTCGAACTCGCGCACCTCTTCCACCGCCAGGTCATCGAGGAAGCCGTTGGTGCCGGCATAGATGATGAGGATCTGCTTGGAGAAGGGCAGGGGCGCGTACTGGCCCTGCTTCAGGATCTCCACCAGGCGCTGGCCGCGGGCCAATTGCGCCTGCGTGGCCTTGTCCAGGTCGCTGCCGAACTGGGCGAAGGCGGCCAGCTCGCGGTACTGGGCCAGCTCCAGCTTCAGGGTGCCGGCCACCTGGCGCATGGCCTTGATCTGGGCGCTGCCGCCCACGCGGCTCACCGACAGGCCCACGTTCACCGCCGGGCGCACCCCCGAGTTGAACAGGTCGGTCTCCAGGTAGATCTGGCCGTCGGTGATGGAGATGACGTTGGTGGGGATGTAGGCGGAGACGTCGCCCGCCTGGGTCTCGATGATGGGCAGAGCGGTGAGGGAGCCGCCGCCGTTCTTGTCGCTGAGCTTGGCGGCGCGCTCCAGCAGCCGCGAGTGCAGGTAGAAGACGTCGCCGGGATAGGCCTCGCGCCCCGGCGGCCGCCGCAGCAGCAGCGAGATCTCGCGGTAGGAGGCCGCGTGCTTCGACAGGTCGTCGTAGACGCACAGGGCGTGGCGCTTGGAGTCGCGGAAGTACTCGCCCATGGCGCAGGCGGCGTAGGGCGCGATGTACTGCATGGGAGCGGGCTCCGACGCCGAGGCCACCACCACGATGGTGTAGTCCATGGCGCCATAGTCGCTGAGGATCTTCACCACCTGGGCCACCGAGGAGCGCTTCTGGCCGATGGCGCAGTAGACGCAGATCAGGTCGTTGCCCTTGTTGTTGATGATGGTGTCGATGGCCAGGGCGGTCTTGCCGGTCTGGCGGTCGCCGATGATGAGCTCGCGCTGGCCGCGGCCGATGGGGATCATGCTGTCGACCGCCTTCAGCCCGGTGGCCATGGGCTCGCGCACCGGGCGGCGGTCGATCACCCCCGGCGCCAGCCGCTCCAGCGGGATGTACTGCTTGGCGGCGATGGGACCCTTATCGTCAATGGGCTGGCCCAGAGAGTTGACCACGCGGCCCACCAGGGCCTCGCCCACGGGCACGCTCATGATGCGCCCGGTGCGCTTGACCTGGTCGCCTTCCTTGATCTCGGTGTACTCGCCCAGCAGCACGCAGCCCACCTGGTCTTCCTCCAGGTTCATGGCGATGCCGGCCACGTCGTGGGGGAAGGAGAGCAGCTCCCCGGCCATGACCTTGTCCAGACCGTGCAGGCGGGCGATGCCGTCGCCCAGGGAGATGACCGTTCCCACCTCGTCCACCGCGATGCGGGTCTCGTAGTTCTCGATCTGCTCTTTGATGAGCTTGGTGATTTCGTCAGCTTTGATCTGCGCCATAACCAGCCTTTAGCTACTAGCTTCTAGCTCTTAGCTTTTAGCTCTTAGCCCCTGCCGAAGTGCACACGGGCCCAGCGCTAAATGCCAAGTGCTAAGCGCTGAGCTCCTCTTTCAGTCTGCGCAACTGTCCCTTCACCGAGCCGTCGTAGATGGTGCTGCCTACTCGAATGACGGCGCCGCCCAGCAACGCCGCGTCGCGCAGGTAGCGGGCGCGCACCTTGCGCCCCGTGACCCGGGCGATCTGGGACTCCAAGGCGCGCTTTTCCTCGTCGGCCAGGTCGCGCGCGGAGGAGACCTGCGCCTCCACGAAGCCCAGCGCCCGGTCCAGCTCCGCCTCGAACTGGCGCGCGATCTGGGGCAGCGCGGGGATGCGTCCGCGGTCGATGAGCACAGCGACGAAGTTGCGCACCTGCCGGCCCACGCCCGCGCGCTTCCCGATGGCGTCCAGCACGGCATGCTTCTGCTCGGCGGGCACGGCCGGGTTCTCCCACACCGCCCGCAGCTCCGGGCTGGCGGCGAACAGCTCCACCAGGGTTCGCACCTGCTCCACCGTCTTGCCGGGATCGAGCTTCTGCTCCAGCACCACCTCGGCGAAGGCGCGGGCGTAGCGGCTGTTGACGGCGGCCATGGCCTACTTGCCTTCCTTGATCTGGCCGGCAAAGTCGCGGACCAGCGCCTTGTCGGTCTCGGGATCGACCTTGATCTTCTTCTCCGCCAGGGCCACCGCCAGGTCGGCGGCGAAGGCCTTCAGGCCGCGCCGCGCCAGGCCGGCGGCGGCCTCGATCTCCTGCTCCGCCCCCTGCACGATCTTGCGCTTGTCGGCCTCGGCCTGGGCGCGCAGGCGCTCCTCTTCGGCGCGAGCATCCGCCTCGGCGGCCGTGCGCAGCGCCCCGATCTCGCCGTCCAGCTTGGCCAGCCGCTCTTCGATCTCGGCCAGCCGGCGGTTGGCGTCTTCGCTGGCGCGCCGCGATTCCTCCAGGTTCTTCTGGATCTCGCGGGTGCGCGCGCGGAAGGCCTCCGGCACCCGCGCCCGGGCCAGCCAGTAGATCAGGAAGGCGATGAGCAGGAAGTTGGCCACCACCAGGATCTGGTACATGGTCGCGGGCTCCAGCCCGACTAGGCGGGCCAGTGCCTTCACGGAAGGCGACTCCTTGAACTCGGCGTTCTCTTCTCCCTCGGCTTGCTGGTGCTCGTCGGCGTTGGCCGCGCCGTGCTCCTGCGAGGCGGAGGGCTTTTCGCTCTGCGTGGCCGCGGGCTTCGGATCCTTGGAGTGAGACTCCTGGGCGGCGGAGCGGGACAGGCAGGCAGCCGTGACCAGGGCGATCGCCAGGACGGCGAAGCGGAGGGCGCGGCTCACGGCCGGCCGCCTGCCGCCGTGCCGGCGGGCTTCAGAACGATGCGCACCACTTCCGCGGCCAGCACCTCGCCCTGGGTGCGCAGCAGCGCCTGGGCCTCCGTCACGTCGCGATCCAGTGCGGCGCGGGCGTCACGTACGCGCGCCTCCGCGGCCGTCCGGGCCTGGGCCAGGGCCTCCCCGCGCGCCTCCAGCACCTTCTGGCGGCGGGCTTCCTGGGCCTTGTAGATGGAGACCTTGGCCTCGCGCAGGCGCTGCTCGTGTTCGGCCGCCTTGGCGTCGGCGCGCGCGATGGCGGCCTTGGCCTCTTCCATGGCCCCCAGCGTGCGCCGACGCCGCTCTTCCAGGACGCGCTCCAGGGGCTTGTGCACCAGCACGGCGTAGGCGGCGTACAGCAGCAGGAAAAGCAGGATGGTGGGAATCGCGCCCAGAAAGAGGTCGCCGAGTTGCCGGAGGATCTCGTCCATGACTTTCTGCTGAAGCCTGGGAAGATGTAGCGACGTCTCTGGAACCTCCCAACGTAACACCCCCACTGGCGAGTGTCAACGCGGGCTCCGGCTGTGTTCATGCGGGTTTTCGGCGCTGCGGACGCAGGAAAGAACGCTCCCAGAGCGCGCCTCGTGGCGGTCTCTCCCGGGGCGCAGAGGACGCCGCCCCCGCCTCGCCCTTGACATCGAGGCGGGCGAGAGTAGGATAATGAGTTATCACCTCCGATCCATTTCAGGATCGAATGGGCCGGTCGCCAAGGAATTGTCACCGCTTCTTGGCAGCTGGCCCATTTAATTTCAGTACTCGGTACTCAGTACTCAGTTGTCAGGCGGTGCGCTTTTCGACGGCAGCGAGCAAGGCATTCAAGATCCGACCCAGTTCAGCGGTGGACTTTGTCAGTTCCGTTACATCCTTCTCCTGCAGATACCCAAGATTCCGCGCAATGACGAGTTGCGTCTCGACCTCGGCGAGCGAGCCCCGGG
>DASPRL010000309.1 GCA_035624475.1 Terriglobales bacterium | reverse complement strand
CCGCATGGGCAACTTCGAGGTGCAGCGCCAGGCCTTCGAAGACGCGCGCGACTACATGCACAAGTGGGATGAGTACAACGCCAAGGTGGCCAAGGGCGACAAGGACGCCATGCCGCCGCACCGGGACCTGAAGCTGGAGGCCCTGGCCGACATCCTGCGCGGCAAGTTCCTGGTGCAGATCCACTGCTACCGCGCTGACGAGTTCCTCACCGAACTGGCCATCGCCAACGAGTTCGGCTACAAGATCCGCGCCTTCCACCACGCGGTGGAGATCTACAAGGTGGCCGACAAGATCGCCGCCGCCAACGTCGGCATCGCCACCTGGGCCGACTGGTGGGGCTTCAAGGTCGAGGCCTACGACGCCATTCCCTGGAATGCGGTCATGAGCATGCGCAAGGGCGTGCGCGTGGCCATCAAGAGCGACTCCGACGACTACACCCGCCGCCTCAATCAGGAGGCGGGCAAGACCATGCGCTACGGCGGCGCCACCGAGGAGGAGGCGCTCAAGATGATCACCCTGAACCCCGCCTGGATCATCGGGGTGGACGACCGCGTGGGCTCGCTGGACGTGGGCAAGGACGCCGACATCACCATCTGGACCGGCTATCCGCTCTCCAGCTACGGCCTGGTGGACAAGGCCATCATCGACGGCGACGTGTGGTTCGACCGCTCGCTCCCCGGCCTGGGGCTGACGCACTACAAGGAGGGACAATGAGACATCGGGGGATGGAATCATCGGGTCATCGGGTCATTGAGATCGTGGCCGTTTTTGTCCTTCTCCTTTCGGCCTCGCTGGCATTCGGACAGAAACCTGCGAAGAAGGCGGCGGCCGCTTCCCCGGAGCAGGCCATCGTGCTGCGCGGGGGCAAGCTGCTGACCATCACCCACGGCGTCATCGAAGACGGCGTGCTGGTGATGGAGAACGGCAAGATCACCGCCGTCGGCAAGTCCGGCACGGTGGCCATCCCCAAGGGCGCGCGCGTCATCGAGGTGCAGGGGATGACCGTCTATCCCGGGCTCATCGACTCCGAGACCAACCTGGGTCTGACCGAGATCTCGGCGGTGCAGTCGAGCAACGACCTCATCGAGATGAGCGACGAGATCATGCCCCACATGCACGTCTACGACGCCTTCCACGCCGAGAGTTCGCTCATCCCCGTCACCCGGGTGAACGGCGTGACCAACGCCATCGTGGCGCCCGAGAGCCAGGACACGCTGCCGGGGCAGGATTCCTTCATCCAGCTCGCCGGGCGCGACCGCGACCAGATGCTGCTGCTGCGCGACCTCGCCCTGCCCATGAACTTCACCGGAGCGCAGCGCCGCAACCGCTCCTTCGAGAGCGCCAAGTATCCCTTCACCCGCATGGGGATGGCCACGCAGTTGCGCCAGTCCTTCCTCGACGCCCAGGAGTACGGGCGCAAGCTCGCCGACTATCAGAAGAAGTTGGCCGAGTGGCAGAAGGAGAAGAAGGGCGCGGAGCCGATGGAGCCCAAGCGCGATCTCAAGCTCGAGGCCCTGCTGCCCTATCTGGCGGGCTCGAAGCCGGTGGTGCTCAGCGCCGAAGAATCCAACGACCTGCAGACGGCGGTGGACCTGGCGCACGAGTTCAACCTCAGGATCGTACTCAACCACCTCACCCACGCGCAGAGCATCCTGGACTACATCGCGGCGCTGAAGGTGCCGGTCATCGTGGGACCCATCTACGACTTCCCCCACGACGACCAGCGCTATGACGCGGTCTACCGGCTGCCGGCCGAGCTGGCACAGCGCGGAGTGAAGATCGCCTTCGCCTCCTACGACTCGCACAACGCCCGCAACCTGCCTTATGCGGCCGGCTACGCCGTGGCCTGGGGCCTGCCCTACGACGAGGCCCTCAAGGCCCTCACCCTGAACCCGGCGGAGATCTGGGGCGTCTCCGACCAGTTGGGCTCGCTCGACGTGGGCAAGATGGCCAACGTGGTGGTCGCCAACGGTGATCCCCTGGATGTTCGCACCGACGTGAAGATGGTCTTCATCCAGGGCCGCGAGACTTCCATGCGCACGCGCCAGACCGACCTGCGCGACCAGTACATGGGCAAGTGAAGAATGAAGAATTGAGAATGCAGAATTAAAAGGAAGGAAGACATCATGAGGAGCGTTCGTCGCACGCACTTCGCAGTCTATGGATCCGTGATTCTCCTGGCGGTGCTGGCCTTGCCGCTGGGGGCGCAGAAGAAGAAGGCGGAAGCAGCGGCGCCGGCGGCGGCCGCCGCCCCGGAGACGGTGGACCTGCAGATGGTCACCCGCATCCGGGACGAGGAATTCCACCACTCCCAGGTGATGAAGACCCTGGAGCACCTGACCGACGAGATCGGGCAGCGCCTCACCGGCTCGCCCAACGTCCAGAAGGCCAACGAGTGGACGCGCGACCAGTTCGCCTCCTGGGGCCTGGAGAACGCCCACGTGGAGAAGTGGGGCGACTTCGGCCGCGGCTGGTCGGAGCAGTTCTGCTCGGTGATGATGGTGGCGCCCGACACCGCCCAGCTCTATGCCATCCCCGAAGCCTGGACCCCGGGCACCAACGGCGCGGTGCGGGCTCCCGTGGTCGCGGTCAAGTTGCAGCGGGTGGCCGACTTCGAGAAGTATCGCGGCAAGCTGGCGGGCAAGATCGTGCTGCTGGGCGAGATGCCGGCGCTCAAGCTGCCCACCGAGCCCGACTTCAAGCGCTACGACGACCAGGACCTGGACAAGATCTACCAGTACCAGATCCCGGGCGAGCGCCCGCCCTTCCCGCGCGAGGAGATCATCGCGCGCGTGCGCTTCCAGGGTGAACTCAACAAGTTCCTGGCCGAGGAGAAGGTGGTGGCGGCCATCGAGCCCAGCCGCGGCGACGGCGGCCTCATCTTCGTGCAGAGCGGCGCCTCCTACAAGACCGGAGAGCCGGTGGGCGTGCCCAAGCTGGAGATGGCGGTCGAGCACTACGGGCGCATCGCGCGCCTGCTGGAGCGCGACGTCCCGGTGGAGCTGGAGGTCAACGTCCAGGCCAAGTTCGACGAGGACCAGGCCGGCTACGACACCTTGGCCGAGATCCCCGGCACCGACAAGAAGGACGAGATCGTGATGCTGGGCGCGCACCTGGACTCCTGGCATGGCGGCACCGGCGCCACCGACAACGGCGCGGGATCGGCTGTGGTCATGGAGGCGGTGCGCATCCTCAAGGCGCTGGGGGTGAAGCCGCGGCGCACCATCCGGGTGGCGCTGTGGACGGGCGAAGAGCAGGGCCTGCTGGGCTCGCGCGGCTACGTCGCCAACCACTTCGGCTCCCGCCCCGCGCCTTCCGACCCCAAGGAGCGCGAGCTGCCCTCCTTCCTGTGGCGCGAGCAAGGCTCGCTCACCATCAAGCCGGAGCAGGCGCAGATCGCCGCCTACTTCAACATCGACAACGGCACCGGCAAGCTGCGCGGCATCTACACCCAGGAGAACGCGGCGGTGGTGCCTATCTTCGAGGAATGGCTCAAGCCCTTCCATGATCTGGGCGCCACCACGGTCACCAACCGCAACACCGGCGGCACCGACCACCTCTCCTTCGACGCGGTGGGCATCCCCGGCTTCCAGTTCATCCAGGACCCGATGGACTACTTCAGCCGCACCCACCACTCCAACATGGACGTCTACGAGCGGGCGCAGCGCGAGGACCTGATGCAGGCCTCGGCCGTCCTGGCCTCGTTCGTCTATGACGCGGCCATGCGCGAGCAGATGCTGCCGCGCAAGCCCCTGCCTCCGGACACCAAGATGGAGGCTCCGCCGGCGCCGGCGACCCCGGCCAAGCCGGCGAAGAAGAAGTAGGAGAACGCCCAAGGGCTCGCGGGCGGACCGCCAGGCCGCCCGCGCCCCAGGCCGATTGACCGTCCCGCGACGGGCGGGTAGGATAGGCGCCCGAGAGCGTAAACACGAGCGCCGCCCCGTCTTTACACGGCTTCGCACCCCCAAGTACACTGGGTCGTTTACCGCCACAAGGAGGAATTCCCTAGATGGCTACCGCCACGGAAGAAAAGGTGAAGCAGATCATCGTCGAGCAGTTGCAGGTGGACGAGGGCGAGGTCACCCCCAGCGCCTCGTTCGTGGACGACCTGGGCGCCGACTCGCTGGACACGGTGGAGCTGGTGATGGCCTTCGAGGAGGCCTTTGACATCGAGATCCCGGACGAGGACGCGGAGAAGATCCGCACGGTGAAAGACGCGGTCGAGTACATCGAAAAGCACGCGAAAGGCGGGAAGTGATTGGGCCAGCGGGTCGTCGTCACCGGAGTCGGCCTGATCTGCGGCGTGGGCCACACCAGCGAAGAGGTGTGGCGGAACCTGCTGGCCGGGCAGAGCGGTGTGGCCCGCATCTCCCTCTTTGATCCCTCCCAGTTCGCCTGCCAGATCGCGGCCGAAGTCAAGAACTTCGATCCCCTGCAGTACGTCGATAAGAAGGAAGCCCGGCGCATGGGCCGCTTCATCCATCTGGCCCTGGCCGCCGCCCACGAGGCCATGGAGATGGCGGGGCTGAAGGTCACCCCCGAGAACGAGCACCGGGTGGGGGTGCACATCGGCAGCGGGATCGGCGGGTTCGACATCATCGAGCGCGAGCACCTGGCGCTGCTCCACGGGGGCCCGCGCAAGATCAGTCCCTTCTTCATTCCCGCCACCATCGTCAACCTGGCGGCGGGGCACGTCAGCATCCGCTACGGGGCCAAGGGGCCCAACGAGGCCACCTGCACCGCCTGCACCTCCAGTTGCCACTCCATCGGCGACGCCTTCAAGATCATCCAGCGCTGCGACGCCGACGCCATGATCGCCGGGGGCACGGAGGCGGCCATCACCGCCATGGGCATCGGCGGCTTCGCCGCCATGCGGGCTCTCTCCACCCGCAACGACGCCCCCGCGAAGGCCAGCCGCCCCTGGGACGCCGAGCGCGACGGCTTCGTGGTGGGTGAGGGCGCCGGCATCCTCATCCTGGAGGACCTGGAGAAGGCCCGCCAGCGCGGAGCCACCATCCTAGCCGAGATCATCGGCTACGGCATGAGCGGCGACGCTTACCACATCACCCAGCCCGCCGAGGGCGGGGAGGGCGCCTATCGCGTGATGACGAACACTCTCCGCGATGCCAAGGTGAAACCGGAACAGGTGGATTACATCAACGCCCACGGCACCTCCACCCCGCTGGGGGACAAGCAGGAGAGCATGGCCATCGAGCGCGCCTTCGGGGAGCACGCTCACAAGCTCGCGGTCAGCTCCACCAAGAGCATGACCGGGCACCTGCTGGGCGGAGCCGGGGGCCTGGAGGCCGGCATCACCGTGCTGGCCCTGCGCGACCAGAAGCTGCCTCCCACCATCAACCTGGAGCATCCCGACCCGGAGTGCACCTTGGATTACGTCCCCAGCCACGCGCGCGAGGCCAAGGTGGAGATCGCTCTCAGCAACTCCTTCGGCTTTGGAGGAACCAACGGCTGCCTCCTGTTCCGCCGCTGGGCGGAGTAGCCCCTCTCTGAGCAAAAACAAAGCGCGGCCCCGCCGGGGGCGGGGCCGCGTCAGGAGGAAAAGGAGAGTCCGTCAGTCTTCTTCGAGCACCAGGTTCATCTCGCGCAGCTTCTCCATCTGCTTCTCCATCTGCTTCTGCATCTCCTTCATCTGGCGCTCGATCTCCTTGCTGCGCCCCTTCATGGCCTTGGCATTCTCCTGCTGGGCACGCTCCAGGGCGCGGCGCAGCTCGACCTGGTCCACGGCCGCCTGCTCCTGGGCCTGGCCCTGGGCGCATTCCATGGAACGTTGGGCTTCCGCCAGGGAGCGCTCCATCGCTTGCATGTCCAGGTTCATGCCCGGCCACTGGAAGCGGAAGGCGTCGCCGGACTCGCGGCCGGCCGGCAGGGTCAGACTCAACGTCTGCTCCCGGCGCTCACGCAGGATGGTGACCGCCACCTTGCCGCCGCCGCGGTGTTCGCGCAGGACGCTGCGCCAGTCGCTCATGTCGGCGACGCGCTGGTTGTCCACCTTGAGGATGACGTCGCCGGCCTTGAAGCCCGCAGCTTCGGCGACGCTGCCCTTTTCCACCGACTGCACCAGCACGCACTCCCCGTTCTTGCAGCCGAAGTACTCGCCCAGTTGCGGAGTGACGTTCGAGACCAGCAGGCCCGCCCGCGAGCCCGCCAGGGTGACGATCTGGATGGCCGGCATCTCGATGCGGGGCACGCGCACTTCCACGTTGGGCACCGCCACCTTGGGCATGGCGAAGGTGTAGGACTGGGCCTCCATCGTGGTGCGGTCGGCGAGCTGGACCTGCACGCTGCGCACCTGGCCGTCGCGGCTGTAGCCGATGGTGACGCTGCGGCCCGGCGGGACCTCATGGATCATGCGCCGGAGCTGCTCCACGCTCTCCACCTTCTGGCCGTCGAAGTCCAGGATGACGTCGTGCTCCCGGAAGCCGGCTTTGCCGGCGGGAGCATCCTGGTCGACCATGGTGATCTCCGCCCCGCGCTCCTCCCGCAGCTTGAGCTGTTTGGCGCTGTCGGGGGTGACGTCGCGGACGTCGATGCCCAGGTAGGAGGTGTGGGATTCTCCCTCACCCGGCCACGCCGGCGCCGGGGGAGCGGGAGCCGCCGCCGGGGCCGCGGGAGCCGCCGGCGCCACCGCCGGGGTCTGCGCGGTCTCCGGGCCGCCCGCCAGAGCGGGCGCGGCCAGCCACAGGCCGGCGGCCAGCAGGCACAGGGCCGTCGCCAGAACGTACTGCAAGTGCTTCCGAGTGTGCAGGTTCATATGTAAGCCTCGCTGGATTCCGAACATTACTTTTTTCCGCGGTGGATCTGGATGCTGCCGTTGCTGGTGCGGATCTTGAGCAGAGGGCCTCCGCCGTTCAGGCTGCCCTCGGCGTAGACCTCGTGCGGGTTCCACTGGCCACCCTCGCTGTGGATCTTCAGTTCGGCAAAGTCGGAGACGATGCCCTGGCCGGTGCAGGACTCCACCGCCGCGCGCACCGTGACCCTCATCCCCTCGGGCAGGTAGACGACGATGTCGCCCGAGCCGGTCTCGATGCTGGAGTCGTGGAACGGCCCGCTCACCAGCTCGACGGTGATGCTGCCGGCGCCGGTCTCGCTGCGCACGCCTCCGCCCACGCCCCAGAGCTCGAGGTTGCCGCCGCCGGTGCTGGCACGCACCTGGCCGCGGGCGGAGTTCACGCGGATGCTGCCGCCCCCGGTCTCGGCGATGACGGCGCCGCCCACG
>DASPRL010000308.1 GCA_035624475.1 Terriglobales bacterium | reverse complement strand
CGGTACCTGGCCGAGCAGCCCGAGGTGGTCAACTACCAGATCTACGCCGGGACCTCGGGCCCGTACAACTTCAACGGGCTGGTGCGGCACTACTTCCTGCGCCGCGGCGCCAACCAGGCCGACATCCAGGTGAACCTGCTGCCGTTGCATGAGCGCAGCGCCCAGAGCCACGAGATCGCCAAGCGCGTGCGCCCCGGCCTGGAGAAGATCGCCCGCGCCTACGGCGCGCGCATCCAGGTGGCGGAGGTGCCGCCCGGGCCGCCCGTGGTCTCCACCCTGGTGGCCGAGGTCTACGGACCCGATCCCCGGCGCCAAGTCCAGCTCGCCGGACAGATCAAGAAGATCTTTCAGGAGACCCCGGGGGTGGTGGACACCGACTGGTTCGTGGAGGCGCCCGAGACCCGCTACGAACTGAAGACCGATCTGGACAAGGCGGCGCTGCACGGAGTGTCCGCCGCCGACGTCAGCCGCACCCTGGACATCGCCCTAGGGGGCAGGGAAGTGGGCCTGCTGCACGAACCCACCTCGCGCGAGGACGTGCCCATCGAGGTGCAGCTCAGCCGCGCCCAGCGCTCGGGGCTGGGGAGCCTCGAGAGTCTGCGCTTCCCGACGCCCGGCGGCGGCCAGGTCTCGCTGGGCGAGGTCACCGACGTCACCAAGACCACCATCGACACCAGCCTCTACCGCAAGAACCTGCGCGACGTGGTGTACGTCACCGGCGACGTGGCCGGCCAGGAAGAGAGCCCGGTCTACGCCATCCTGAAGATGAAGCGGCGCATCGAACAGTTGCAGGTGCCGGAGGGCTACCGCGTCGAGCAGAGCATGGGCACGGCCCTGCCCGAGCGCACCGACCGCCTGACCATGAAGTGGGACGGCGAGTGGCACATCACGGTGGAGGTCTTCCGCGACCTGGGGCTGGCCTTCGCTGCCGTGCTGGTGCTGATCTACGTGCTGGTGGTGGGCTGGTTCAAGTCGTTCAAGACGCCGCTGGCCATCATGGCGCCCATCCCCCTGACCTTGGTAGGCATCCTGCCGGCGCACGCGCTGCTGGGAGCGTTCTTCACCGCCACCTCCATGATCGGCTTCATCGCCGGCGCCGGCATCATCGTGCGCAATTCCATCATCCTGGTGGATTTCATCGAATTGCGCCGCCAGCAGGGCATGAGCCTGGAAGAGGCGGTGGTGGACGCGGGGGCGGTGCGCTTCCGCCCTATGCTGCTGACGGCGGCGGCGGTGGTGGTGGGCGCCAGCGTCATCCTCTTCGACCCCATCTTCCAGGGGCTGGCCATCTCGCTGATGGCGGGGGAGGTGGCGTCCACGCTGCTCTCGCGCATAGCCGTGCCCGTCCTCTATTACCTGAGCGAGCGGGGAAGCAAGCGAGGTTCGGTGCCGGCACCCGGGTCACAACAAGGTGTGACTCCAGCGGCCGCCGATTGAGACCAAGGAGGATCGTATGCAGTTCACCGTGGAACGCAGCCTGCGCCTGATCGCCGGCTTCTTTGTCCTGCTCTCCCTGGCCCTGGGCTATTGGGTGAGTCCTTATTGGTTCCTGTTCACCGCCTTCGTGGGGCTGAACCTCATCCAGTCGGCCTTTTCCAACTGGTGCCCCATGATGACCATCCTGCGCAAGTTGGGGGTGCCGGAAGCCGGCAAGACCGGGCACCAGGCAGCGGCATGAGCGCCTCTTGGCGTGGGTGCGTGGCTCACATCGAGATGTGACCTGCATCACTCCCTGGCCGCCCGCGGTGGCGCGATACTTGAGGTCACGCCGGGCCCTCCGGCGAAGGACACAAGGGCGATGGCAAAAGGCACAGTCGCGATCGTGGTGGAGCGCTGCAAGGCGTGCGGCTTCTGTGTGGAGTTCTGCCCTACCAAGGTGCTGGCGCTCTCCTCCGCCTTCAACTCCAAGGGCTACCACCCGCCCTATATGGTGGCGCCGGAGAAGTGCTCGGGCTGCGATCTGTGCGGCATGTACTGCCCCGACTTCGCCATCCACGGCTGGAAGCTCCCGGCCGAGGCCAAGGCCGAAGCCAAGGAGACCGCCGATGCACGCTGACCCGGCCGGCGTCCTCACCGGCGTCCACTTCCTCGACGGCGACCACGCTTGCTGCGAAGGCGCGCTGGCCGCCGGCGCCCGCTTCGCCGCCGGCTATCCCATCACTCCCTCCACCGAAGTGGTGGAGCGTTTCGCCATGCGCGTGCCCACCGTGGGAGGCATCTTCATCCAGATGGAAGACGAGCTGGCCGCCTCGATCGCCATCCAGGGCGCGGTTTGGGGCGGCGCCAAGGCCTTCACCGTGACCTCCGGCCCCGGCTTCTCCCTGATGATGGAGCACATCGGCTACGCCGCCATGACCGAGACGCCCTGCGTCTTCGTGAACGTGCAGCGCGGCGGGCCCTCCACCGGGCTGCCCACTCTGCCGGCGCAGGCCGACATGATGCAGGCGCGCTGGGGCTCGCACGGCGATTACGAGATCATCGCCCTCTGCCCCAACTCCCCCCAGGAATGCTTCGACCTGACGCTGGAGGCCTTCAACCTGGCCGAGCGCTACCGTGTGCCGGTGATGGTGATGATGGACGAGTGCGTGGGCCACATGACGGAGAAGGTGGTGATTCCGCCGGCGGAGCAGCTCGAGGTCACGCCGCGGCGCCACACCCGCCGCGCCATGGACGACTACCTGCCCTACGCCCCCAACGGCGACTTGGTGCCGGAGATGGCGCATGCCGGCGAGGGCTACCGCTTCCACGTCACCGGCCTGACCCACGACGAGCGCGGCTATCCCAACATGAACGTGCAGTCCCAGGACCAGCTGGTGCGCCGGCTGCAGAACAAGATCCAACAGAATGCGGGGCGCATCGTGCGCTTCGAGGAAAGGGAGGTCGAGGACGCCCAGGTCATCGTGGTCTCCTACGGCATCACCTCGCGGGTGGCACAGCGCGCGATGGAACTGGCGCGCGCCCAGGGGCTCAAGGTCGGGAGCTTCCGCCTGGTCACCGCCTGGCCCTTTCCGGAAGCCCGCCTGCGCGAGCTGGCCTTGAAGACCAAGGCCTTCGTGGTCCCTGAACTGAACCTCGGCCAGATGGTGCGCGAGGTGGAGCGCGCGGCCGCCGGCCGCGCCCGGACCCTCGCTGTGACCCACGCCGGCGGCGGCGTGCATCGCCCCGAGGACATCCTGGCCGCGATCGTGGAGGCCGCCCGATGACCACTGCCCACGCTAACCCGGTCGAAGCCTTTCTGCGCACCGAGCGCAT
>DASPRL010000307.1 GCA_035624475.1 Terriglobales bacterium | reverse complement strand
CGACTAACTACCAACTACCAACTACCACACCCGGCACGCGTTCTCGCGCACCATGGGGTCGCCGGCCTTGCAGCCGAACGCTTTCGCGAAGTCGGCCGAGTTGGAGACGACGCCGATGGCGCGGAAGCGTCCCGGGGAGTGCGGATCGGAGAGCGCCATGGTGCGGGAGCGCTCCGGCCGGGAGTTCTCGCACCACACCTGGGCGAAGCCGATCCAGAAACGCTGCTCGGCGGTGAAGCCGTCCTTGTCGGGCGGCTCGTTGCCGTTGTAGTGCGCGCGCAGCGCCATCATGGCGAGGTGAGAGCCGCCGTTGTCGGCGGCGTTCTCGCCCAGCGTCAACCGGCCGTTCAGCTTCACTCCCTCGATGGGCGAGTACTGGCTGTACTGGTCGGCGACGCAGCCGGTGCGCTTCTCGAACTCGGCCTTGTCCTTGGGCGACCACCAGTTCTGCAGGTTGCCGGCGCCGTCGAAGCGCGCGCCGGAGTCGTCGAAGCCGTGGGTGAGCTCATGGCCGATGACGATGCCGATGGCGCCGTAGTTAACCGCGTCGTCGATCGAGTTATCGAAGAACGGCGGCTCCAGGATGCCGGCGGGGAAGTTGATGTTGTTCTCCGGCGGGTTGTAGTAGGCGTTGACGGTGGGCGGCGTCATGCCCCACTCCTTGTGGTCTACCGGCTTGCCGATCTTGTTGAGGTCGCGGCGCACTTCGAAGGCTGCGCCCCGGCGCACGTTGCCCAGCAGGTCGGCGCGCTCCACCTTGAGGCTGCGGTAGTCGCGCCAGTGGTCGGGATAGCCGATCTTATTGGCGATGCCCTGCAGCTTGGCCAGGGCCTGCTGCTTGGTGGTTTCCGACATCCAGTCCAGGCCCTGGATGTCCTCGCCCAGCGCCTTCTCCAGCGCCATCACCATCTTCAGCGTCGCCGCCTTGCTCTCCCCGGGGAAAGCCACGTCCACATACCTCTGTCCCAGGGCCTCGCCCAGGTTGCGGTCGGTGAGCGAGGTGCAGCGCTTCCAGCGCGGCTGGATCTGCTTGGCCCCGGCCAGCGTCTTGCCGCTGAAGTTGAAGTCCTCGTCGACGAAGGCCGAAGAGAGGAAGGGCGCCGACGAGTTCACCACGCCCCAGCGCAGGTAGGTCTTCCAGTCGGCCAGGGGAGTGCTCTGCAGCAGCGCTTCCAGGCCCTTGAAGAAGTCCGGCGCCACCACGTTGACGTCCTGGAAGGCGGGCACGGCGAGCGCCGCCAGATACTGGTTCCAGGCGAAGCTCGGGGTCATGACCAGCAGGTCCTTCTTGGCCATCTTGTGATAGATCGCGGCCGGATCGCGGCGCGCCACCCGGTCCATGGAGGCCTGGGCCAGCGCGGTCTCGATCTTCATGACGGTGGCGGCGTCGGCGGTCGCCTGCTCCGGCTTCTCGCCCAGCAGTTCGAACATCTTGGCCACGTGCCCCTGGTAGGCCTCGCGGATCGACTTGGAGCGCGGGTCGTCCTTGAGGTAATAGTCGCGGTCGGGCAGGCCCAGCCCGCCCTGGTCCGCCTCCGCGATCTGGCTGGTCGCATCCTTGAAATCCTGGTCGGACTCGAAGCGGAAGAAGGTCCGCACTCCCATGCCTTGCAGGTGGGCCACTTCGCCCGGCAGTTGCGCCTTGCTCGTCAGCGCGGCGATGCGCGCCAGCTCCGGCCGGATGGGCTTGGTCCCCTGGGCCTCCACCCCCTTTTCGTCCATGCAGGCGGCGTAGAAGTCGCCCACCTTCTTGTCGACGGCGTCGCGCTTGGGGTCGTTCGCCGAGGCCTTCTCCAGGATCTGGTGCAGCACCGCGCGGTTGTGTTCCGCCAGCAGGCTGAACGTGCCCCACACCACCTGGTCGGCGGGGATGGGATTGTCCTTGATCCACTTGCCGCACGCGTACCGGTAGAAGTCCACGCAGGGGTCCACGCTCTTGTCCACCGCCTCGGCGTGGAAGGTGGGCAGGGCCTTGGGGGCTTCGTCCGCGGCGGGGCCGCCCTGGGCCACCGCCAGCGCCGACGTCAACAGCATCAGGCAGATCGCTTTCAATAGCCTCATAACGCTCCTCTCAGGGGATACGGAAACCCAGCAGTCTAAAACGGCGGGCAGCCCCGGCCATAGAGAAATGTTACGGGCAGGGCCCGGCTGCAGGCGCAGCCGGTGACCGGTCAGGGGCTGCCTTTCCGGAGGCCGATCGCGGGCCTAGAACACCCGGAAGTGGATGGTCAGGTACTTCTTGGGGTTTTCCCGGATGGCCTGGACCAGGTTGCGGGTCTCCACCAGCATCTGGTCGGCGTTATTGTAGAGCGACGGGTCCTTGAAGAGCTTGCCCACCGTACCCTCGCCCTTGTCCATGCGATCGGTGATGTCGGCCAGGTTGGAGACGGTGCGGTCCACCTTCCTGGCGAACTCCTCGTCGTGGGCCACCTTGCCCAGCGTGCCCCGGCCCTCGTTGATGTCGGCCATCAGGCGGTTGGCCTTGGCCATGGTCTCGTTGGCATTGTTGTAGAGGGAGGGGTCCTTGATGAGCTTGCCCACCGTGCCCTGGCCCTTGTCCATCTCGTCGACCATCTTGTTGATCTTGGTCACCGAGTCGTTGAGCTTGTTGTAGAGCTCGTCGCTGGTGATGAGCTTGCCGATCGAGCCCTTGCCCTTGCTGACGTCGTTCACCGTGGTCTGAATCTCGTCCAGGGTGGCGTTGAGCTTGTTGAACAGGGAGGGATCGTAGATGAGCTTGCCCACCGAGCCCTCGCCGCGCTCGATGGCGGCCACGATGCGGTCCAGCCTGCGCACCAGGATGTCGACGTTCTGCAGCGTGGTCTGGCTGGCGCGCACCACGTCGGTGATGTCCGGGGTCTCCACCGTCTGCAGCACGTCCCAGTTCTTGGCCTCCGGCCCCTTGGCGCCCTTGCTGGAGATGTCCACGTAGGTCTCGCCCAGCACTCCGGCGGTGGCCAGCGTGGCCACCGAGTCCTTGTGCAGTTCGGCCTTGTACTTGGTGGTGACCTTCATGGTCACCTCCACCGGCGAGGCCGGCCGCCCCGGCACCACGCGGATGCTGGTGACGTTGCCGATGTCCACCCCCTCCAGGCGCACCGGGGCGCCCACGCGCAGCCCGCTGGCGTTATCGAAGAAGGCCTTCAGGTTGATCTTGGGGGTGAACAGGCCGGTGGTGCCGGTCATGAGGAAGATCAGGGTCCCCAGCACGATGGCGGCGAACAGCACCGTCAGGCCTACCCGCAATTCCGACCATCTTACTTGCTGTTGGCTCGGCACATTCCCTCCCCGGGGAAGGCAGAAAAAGGAAGCGCGCGCATGATACCAGAACCCGGCCCCCTCGTCAGCAGGGTCAAGCGCTTCCCGACTTGGGACGCCAGCGTCAGCGAGGGCGGAGCCAGGGAGAAAGCACAGTCGCCATGAGGTACGCCGCCCCGCCGCAGGCCAGCGTCACCGCCAGCCCGTAGTGTATGGCGATCACCATGGCCAGCACGGAGCCTAGCACGCTGGCGGCCGCGTTCATCGCCCAGGCCCACTCGATGGTGTTCTCCCCGGTCGCGCCTACCGAAGCCGCCAGCGCCCGCAGCCCGCTGGGAAAGGGCATGCCCATGGCCAGGCCCAGGGGCGCCAGCACCGCCGCGCTCAACCCCAATTTCAGGACAAAGGGCAGCCCCACCAGCGCTCCCAGCGTCCGCGGCAGGATAAAGACGTAGGCCGCGAGCGCCAGCACGATCAGCGCCAGCGGCCACCGCACCCGCAGAGGATCGCGCAGCCAGCGCCGCGCCAGCACGCTGCCCGCCCCGCTGGCCAGCAAGAGCAGGAAGATCACCACCGTCAGCGCGTAGGTTGGGTGCCCCAGGAAGAGCACGAAGCGCTGGATGAAGGCGATCTCCACCAGGATGTATCCCAGCCCGACGGCCACGAAGTAGAGCAGGCGGGCACTGCCCGCCGCTCGCGCCGGGGCGTAGAGCGCCAGCGGCAGCACCAGGAAGGCCCCCACCGCCAGCAGCGAGATCACCAGCAGCATTCCCAGCACCACCGTCCCCAGGTTGATGCGCCAGTCCATGCCGCGCCCGGTGCCGGCCATGATCCCCTTCAGCACCTGCCCGGTCTTCAGCGTGAAGAAGAAGAAGGGCGCGTCGTCGGTGACGGGGGAGATGTTGTAGGGATACCGTTTGATGAAGTCGCGTCGGTAGTCATGCTGCGGCGACGACATGGAGGCCGCGAGAATCAGATCGCTAAAAGGCTGGATTGCGCCCCGAGACGCACTATGTGCTTCGGTAATGCTCCGAACCTCAGGGGCGCACAGTTGCTCCCATCCAAAGGGAATCGAGCCGTTGCTAGGACACCCCTTTAGGAGGCTCCCCCCAAAGCGCACGGGCGTGTAAATTCCGTACAGCTTGGCATGTGTGGTCACGTACCGAAAAAGCGCATCCTCTTCCTCGCCGTTGAACTGACTCTTCTTAATCAAGACCGTCACTGGACGACCGTCCTCGTCCAGCCTTCCATCGGCAACCACTGCGAAGTGGTTGGGGATGTCCTCGGCCGGAACACCACTTTCGCGTAGGGCTTGGATGCCCTGCGCCACCACGCGCAGGGCCTCGCGCGGCTCCTTGAACTCCCAGCGGGTGATGGCGATGATGCCGTCGGGCTTCAAGTGGTCGAAGTACTCGCGGAAGGCCTCGGTGGTGTAAAGGCTGTTCTCGCTGAGCGCGAAGGCCCCGGCCGCGGTCGAGGCCCAGGTGTCCACCAGCGTCATCTGGATCACGTCGTACTGGTCGCGGCTCTGCCGGATCCAGGAGCGCCCGTCGGCCACGTGCAAGTGCACCTCGGGGATCTCATAAAGGCGAAAGGCGTAGTCGGCGTAGCGGCCGCGCATGATCGTATTCGCGATGATGGGATTGATCTCGATGGCGGTGACCGAGGGGCTGCCGTTGGCCACCGCGCGCAGCACGTCCACGCCGCCGCCCGGACCGATGATGGCGTACGCGCCGCGCGGGCGCAGCACGTTGGCGATGGCTGGCGCCGCCGACATGAGGTCCTGCTTCCAGTTGTAGCCCGCTTGCTCATTACCCTGGGAATCCGCTCCCGGCGCTGGGGGTCGGGTCTCGCCCCATTTCTGCGGGTCGACGCCCATGATCGCAGTAGCAGCGTC
>DASPRL010000306.1 GCA_035624475.1 Terriglobales bacterium | reverse complement strand
CCACCCGCATCTGCTCGCGGGAGAGGCGGCGGCCGGTGAAGCGCGCCAGGGCGGCGGTGGTGGCGATCATCAGCGCGGAGGAGCCAGAGATGCCCGCCCCCGCCGGTGACTCGGAATCGGTTTCCACTTCGAGGCCACCCTGGGGCGTGAAGAAGCGCACCAGGTGAGCGGCCAGGGGATGGCGGAAGCTGCGGGCGCGGAGCAGGGCGTCCAGGCGGGCAAAGCTCTCCTCCCGGCCGGTGTCGCGGGAGCGCAGGCGGATGCGGCGGCCGGGCCGCCGCGTCAGGCGGCAGGTAGTCTCGATATCCACCGCCAGGTTCACGGTCAAGGCCCCGGGATGGAAGAGGTAGAGCGGCCAGATGTCGAGAGTGCCGCCCGCCAGGTCCACGCGACAAGGCGCACTGGTGATGATGCTCCTGGGCCTCATGGCGCAGCCATTCTACGACACCGCCGCGCTGCCCCGCGCCGTGAGTCCCGGGCCGCGCGCCGGCGTGACGACCGCATTATTCCCTTGCAATCCGTGTCATGGGACGATAGAACTATGCCGCTTTCTTCGGCCGTCGCTCCCAGGCTCACCGGCCGCTCCTCCCCTTCGGACCCGGAACTCGGACCCTCGATCATGAAGCTGGAAAAGCGCGTGCAGATCGTGCTGCCGGTGAAGGTCTCTCCCTGGAACGAGGGGCAGAAGCCCGCCTTCCAGATGGCCTGCACCTTCGACCTTTCCCAGAAGGGCGCCCGCCTGGGAGGCGTGAAGGGCGTGCCGCAAGCCGGCCAGGTGCTCATGCTGGAGCGGGGCGGCAAACGCGCGCTGTACCGGGTGATGTGGATCGGCAAAGCGGGGACGCCGCAGGCCGACCAGATGGGCGTGCAGTGCGTCGAACCCGACAAGTGGATCTGGGACATCAACCTGGCCGAACTGGAGGAGCAGTACGAGCCCATCAGCACCGGCATCCAGGAGAAAGCTGGGATCGGGGCGGGCGGGCCGGTCAAGCCGCAGGGCTTCCGCGCTCACATCATTCCCAGCGAGGGCAGCGTGGAGCCGGTGGAAGGCGAGGTGATCGAGATGTCTCAGAGCCTCTGCCACGTGCGCGCCAGCGCCAAGCTGCCCTTGCAGATCGCGGTCCAGCTCCTGCTGGTCAACCCCGACTTCGACCTGCGCATCAAGGGAACGGTGCAACGCTGCGAGCCGGAAAAAGGCGTGACCGTCAACCTGGTCGAGGTGCGGCGCGGCGACCGCCGGCGGCTGAATTTTCTGCTGGGACAGTAGCTCCGCTACCCGAGATTCAGTGCTTCCTTGAAGCTGCCGCGCTCCTTCATGATCTTGTCCTGCAGCACCATGATGGCGTAGATGAGCTGCTCGGGACGCGGCGGGCAGCCGGGGACGTACACGTCCACCGGGATCACCTGGTTCACTCCCTGCACCAGGGCGTAGTTCTGGAAGACCCCGCCGGAGGTGGCGCAGGCCCCCATGGAGATCACCCACTTGGGCTCCGGCATCTGCTCCCAGAGCTGGCGGATGACCGGGGCCATCTTGTTGGAGACGCGTCCGGCGATGATGATGAGGTCGGCTTGGCGGGGCGAGGGGCGGAAGACCTCGGCGCCGAAGCGCGCGATGTCGAAGCGCGAGGCCCCCATGGACATCATCTCGATGGCGCAGCAGGCCAGGCCAAAGGTCATGGGCCAGATGGAGCTCTTGCGCACCCAGTTGACCGCCTTGTCGAGCGTGGTCAGGAGCACGCCCTCGGGCACGTCGCTGCCGTAGTTCAGCGTGACCGCGCGGCTCACCGGGCTCGGATCGGCGTTCTCTGCCTCAGCCATAGGGGCTCCCATTCTATTCGCCCACTCTTCCAGATGCCAACGGCCGCGCTAGGGATTCAGCACCACCTTGCCGAACTGCTCTTTTTTCTCCAGGCGCTCGTGGGCGGCGCGCGCCTCGCGCAGGGGATAGGTCTTGTCCACCACCGGCTTCAGCCGCCCGCTGAAGACGTGTCCCAGCACCTCGTGCAATTCGCCCATCGTGCCCATGTAAGA
>DASPRL010000305.1 GCA_035624475.1 Terriglobales bacterium | reverse complement strand
TTGGCCTCGTTGCGGGCGACCTCGTAGTAGGCGGTCTTCAGCAGTTGCTCCAGGCGCTGGCGAAGTTGCTCGCGGATGGCCTGCTGCACCCGGGGATCGTTGAACTCGCGCTGCCCGGCGGGCTCCTTGGCCAGCAACTGCACGATGCGGTAGCCCTTGCCCTGGGGGCCGACCACGGGGATGGCGCCGCTGATCTGCCCCGCCTTCATCTTGGTGAGGGCGTCGCGGGTGCCGGGGTCGGTCTGCTTGAGGGAGGATTCGGGGACCAGGCCCATGTCGCCGCCGTTGGGAGCGGAGTCGGGGTCCTCGGAGTAGTCCATGGCCAGGGTAGCGAAGTCGTCGCCGCTGTCCAGGCGGTTGAGGAGCATCTGTACCTTGGCGCGGGCCTCGGTGTCGTTCTGCGCCTTGGAGTTCTTGCGGTTGTGCACCATGGGATTGGGCTGCGAGCTGACCCAGATCTGGGCGATGTGGTACTGGGGCTCGATGAGGTTGAACTCGGCCTTGTGGGCGTCGTAGTAGTTCTTGATGTCGGCGTCGCTGATGTTGATCTTGGAGGTGACTTCCTTGTTGAAGAGCTTCTGGATGGTGAGGTTGCGGCGGACCTCGTCCTTCAGGTCCTGCTGGGTGATGCCGCGGTCCTTGAGGCGCTTGGCGAACTCCTCCTGGGTGTAGGGGGCCTTGATCTCGGCGAACTTGCTCTCCACCTCGTCGTCGGAGGCCACCAGCTTGAGCTTCTCGGCGCGCTGCATGAGGATCTGCTGCTGGATGAGTTCGCTGAGGATGCCCAGGCGGAGGCTGGCCGCCTGCTCGCCGGTGGGCTTCTGGGGAGCGTCGGCGGTCTGGTTATTGAAGTACTTGTCGACCTCGGAGCGCAGGATCTTCTGGCCGTTGACGGTGGCCATGACGTCCTTGTCGCTCTGGCCACGGTGGCAGCCCAAGCCCCAGGCCAGCAGGGCCAGAGTCAACAGCCCGGCCAGGGCCTTGGCCGGGGAAAATCGCGCGCCATCGAGTCTCAATCCGTCCTCCGCGAGCTTAGGCAGCGGTCACAAGGGGAAGAAACGATTGTACCGAAGCCACTTCGACCCCGCCAACTCGGGTGGCTTCCGCCGCGCCCCTACTTCTTGGCCGGGGGAGCGGGCGGGGAGGCCGGCTCGGCGGGCGCCGGCACGGGCTGGCCGGCATCGCGCAGGGCCCGGTCCAGCACCCGGCGCAACTCCTCCGGGGGGACGGCGCCGTCCACCTTCTCCCCGTTCACGAACATGGTGGGAGTGCCGTCCACGCCCAGGGTGTCGCCCTCCTTGATGGAAGCCTCGATGGCCTTCTCGTCGGCGGTCTTGAGGCAGGCGGCGAGCTGGGAGTCGTCGAGCTTGAAGCGGGCGGCCTGGTCGGCGGCGACCTGGTCCACGGCCTTGACCTGGTCCGGGAAGGACTTGGGAGCCGAGCGCGGCCCCTCGATCTTGCCCAGGTTGGTGTGCACGTAGTCGGCGAAGCCCCAATAGGCGTCGGCGTTCTGCGCGGCCAGGCAGTTGGCGTCCATGGCGGCGTGCCGCGCCCAGGGATGGAAGGGCAGCGGGTAGTCCTTGTACACCAGCTTGATGCGGTCGCCGTAGGGCTTGAGGATGCTCTCCAGGATGACGCTGTGCATCTCGGCGCAGTAGGGACACTGGAAGTCGTCGAAGTTGACCACCACCACCTTGGCGTTAGGGTTGCCGCGCACCGGGCGGCCGGCCAGGTCGATCTTGCTCATCACATCGCCGGCGGCGCTGACGTCCATCTTGGTGAAGCGCGCCAGGGTGTTGTTGTCTTTGGAGATCAGGAAGTCGAAGGGCGTCTTCTTCTCGCCGCTGACCAGAGTGACGGTGAGGGTGTCGTAGCCGGGGAAATCGCTGGGCTTGCGCTCGCCCACCACGACGTCCACCTTGGAGGGGACTTGGAAGCGCTCGCGGATGCGCAGCGCGATGCGCCGGTTGAGTTCGGCGCTGGAGGCCGGGGTGGAGGCTGCGGTGTTGGACTGCGCCGCACAACCCAGGCAGAGCAGGAAGACCAGCAGGAGAGCACGTTTTGCCAGAACCACGAG
>DASPRL010000304.1 GCA_035624475.1 Terriglobales bacterium | reverse complement strand
GGCTTCCAGGCCAGGCTGGTCTCGGTGGACGCGAGCGCCGCGGAGAAGATGCCCGGCGTCACCGTGGTGCACGACGGCGACTTCACCGGCGTGGCCGCCGCCGATGCCTGGACGGCGGAGCAAGGTCTCGCCGCGCTCAAGGCGCAGTGGGACGTCCCGCCTCAGCCTTCCAACCAGGACCTCTTCGAATACCTGAAGAAGAATGTGGAAGCGGGCGAGCGCGGCTTCGAGCACGTGACCGGTTCAGTGGACCAGGCGGTGGCCGCCGCCGACGTCAAGCTGACGCAGACCTACACCGTCCAGTACATCGCGCACGCTCCGCTGGAGCCGCGGGCGGCGGTGGCGGAGTGGAACGGCGACAAGCTGACGGTGTGGACGGGCGGGCAGCGTCCCTTCGGCGTCAAGGACGAGCTGGTGGCCGCCTTCCGCCTCCCTCCCGAAAAGGTGCGGGTGATCCCGGCCGACACCACCGGCTCGGCCTACGGCGGCAAGCACACCGGCGAGGCCGCCGTCGAAGCGGCGCGCCTGGCCAAGGCCGCGGGCAAGCCCGTCAAGGTGGTGTGGACGCGCGAGGAGGAGTTCACCTGGGCCTATTTCCGCCCCGCCGGGGTCTGGGAGGTGCGCAGCGGCGCCCGCCGCGACGGTGTCCTCACCGCCTGGGAGTTCCACAACTACAACTCCGGGCCTGCCGCTATCGCCACGCCCTACGAGGTCTCCAACCAGTCCATCCACTTCCATCCCGTGCGCTCGCCGCTGCGGCAGGGGTCGTACCGCGCCCTGGCTGCCACCGCCAACAACTTCGTACGCGAGACTCACATGGACGAAGTGGCCCACGCCTTGGGCATGGACCCTCTGGCCTTCCGCCTGAAGAACATCGCCGACCCGCGCCTGCGCGCTGTGTTCGAAGCGGCGGCGGAGAAGTTCGGCTGGGGCAAGCAGAAAAGCACGTCCACGCGCGGCTTCGGCCTGGCCGGCGGATTCGAGAAGGGCGGCTACGTGGCCGCCTGCGCTGAGGTGGAGATCGACGCCGGGCGTGTGCCCCGCATCCGCCGGGTGGTGGAAGCCTTCGAGTGCGGCGCCGTCGTCAATCCCAATGGCCTGCGCAATCAGATCGCGGGCTGCGTGGTGCAGGGCATGGGCGGGGCGCTCTTCGAGCAGGTCCGCTTCGAGAACGGGCGCATCCTCAACCCGCACTTCGCTGAGTACCGCGTACCGCGCTTCCACGATCTGCCGGAGATCGAGGTGGTTCTGGTGGACCGCAAGGACCTGCCCTCGGCGGGGGCGGGCGAGACCCCCATCCTGGGAGTGGCGCCCGCGGCCGGCAACGCCATCTTCGCGGCCACGGGCGTCCGTCTGCGCCGCCTGCCGCTGGCGCCGGAAGGTATCCCGGCGCGCGCGGCCGGCTAAGTCCCGCCTACCAGACCCGGCAGGCGTTCTCCCGCACCATGGGCTGCCCCGCCTTGCACTGAAAGGCCTTGGCGAACTCGGCGCTGTTCTGCACCGTGCCGTTCACCCGGAACTGCCCCGGAGAGTGCGGGTCGGTCTTGGCCAGCAGCCGCGCGCTCTCGTCGGTGCGGTTCTCGCACCAGATCTGCGCGAAGCCCAGGAAGAAACGCTGCTCGGGGGTGAAGCCCTCCTTCTTCTGCAGCTTCTTCTCCTCGGCCGCCGCCTTCTTGTCGCTGGCCAGCCGGTCCTCCAGGGCCATGTAGGCGATCTTGACGCCGCCGTTGTCGGCGGTGTTCTCACCCAGGGTGAGGCGACCGTTCAGGTGGACATCGGGGATGGGGGAGAAGGAGCTGTATTCGTCGGCGACGCAGGTGGTGCGCTTGTCGAACTCGGCGCGGTCCGCCGGCGTCCACCAGTTGCTGAAGTTGCCGTCGGCGTTGAACTTGCTGCCCTGGTCGTCGAAGCCGTGGGTCAGCTCGTGCCCGATCACCACTCCGATGCCGCCGAAGTTCACGGCATCGTCCTCGCTCTTGTCGAAGAACGGCGGCTGCAGGATCCCGGCCGGGAAGTTGATGTTGTTCTGGGCCGGGTTGTAGTAGGCGTTCACCGTGGGCGGCGTCATCCCCCACTCCTTCTTGTCCAGGGGCTGGCCGATCTTGTTGAGGTTGCGCCTGGCCTCGAAAGCCTCCGCGCGCTCCACGTTGCCCAGCAGGTCGCCGCGCACGATGTTGACCGTGCTGTAGTCGCGCCAGTTGTCGGGATAGCCGATCTTGTTCTGGATGGCCGCCAGCTTCACGGCCGCCTGCTTCTTGGTCTCCGCGCTCATCCAGGGCAGTTCCTGGATGTCCTGGCCGAGGGCCTTCTCCAGCGCCTGCACCATCACCAGCATGCGCTGTTTGCCCTCGGGACCGAAGGTCTCATCCACGTAGGGCTGGCCCAGGGCCTCGCCCAGCAGCCGGTCGGTGGTGGCCACGCAGCGCTTCCAGCGGGCCTGCAGCTCCTTCTGGCCCGCCATGTAGCGCCCGTTGAAGTCGAAGTTCTCCTCTACGAAGGGCTGGGAGAGGAACGGCGCCGCGCCCCGCACCACGTGCCAGCGCACATAGGTCTTCCAATCCTCCAGCGAGACCGAGTCCAGCGTCCCGCTCACCTGCTTGAAGAAGTCGGGCGGGACCACGTTGATCTCGGTGAAGGCGGGCGCGCCCGTGCCGGCGAAGAAGCGCTCGAATTGGAAGTTGGGCGCCAGCGCGGCCAGCTCCGAGACCCTCATCTTGTGGTCGCGGTTCTTGGGATCGCGCAACTGCACCCGGTCCATGGCCGCCTCGGCCAGCTTGGTCTCGATGGCCATGACGGTCTCGGCTTCCTTCTGCGCGGTGGCCGGGTCGTCACCGGCCAGCTCCAGCATCTTGGCCACGTGGGCCTGGTACTTCTCCCGCGTCTCCTTGGACTTGGGGTCCTGCTTCAGGTAGTAGTCGCGGTCGGGCAGGCCCAGGCCGCCCTGGAAGACGCCGGCGATCTGGATGCTGGCGTTGTGCAGGTCGGGTTGCGCGCCGAAACCGAACAGCACCCCGGTCCCCTTGGCGCGCAGGGCGGCGATCTCGTCGATCAGCTGCTGCTTGCTGGAGATGGCCGCGATGCGCTCCAGCTCCGGCTTCAGCGGCGCGATGCCCTTGGCGTTCACCGCCTGCTCATCCATGCAGGACTGGTACATGTCGCCGATCTTCTGCTGCACGGCCGTGCGCTTGGGGTCGTTGGCCGAGTCTTTCTCCAGGATGGAGTGCAGGATGTTGCGGTTGTACTCCGCCAGCTCGTTGAAACGACCCCAGCGCGACTGGTCGGGAGGAATCTCGTTGTTCTTGATCCAGTTGCCGCAGGCGTAATGGTAAAAGTCCTCGCAGGGACTGACGCCCTTGTCCATGGCGTCGAGGTCGAAGGACTTGGGCCGCGCCGGCGGCTTGGCCTCTCCTTCCGGAGAGGGCGCCGCCACTGCGGCGGTCGATTGCGGGCCGAGGGCTCCGCGATTCTGCGCCGCCGCCGTCATCACCCCTACCGCCAGCAGCGCCAACAAGGCCAGGTTCCGCTTCCAGAGCATACATACCTCCTGAGGCAGGCTATGCGAAACCCCGCAGTGTATGCCCGCGCCGCCCGTCCTGTAAACCACCCTGGGACGGCTGCCGGCCTCCCCACGGCGGCGCCGGTGTATGCTGTCGGTGGTCCGCGAGCCAGAGCCGAGCGGCGGGGGAGGTTCAGCGATGGAAGCTCCCGGTTGGATGCGGGTGCGTGGGGGGTGGGCGGCCGTCGTCCTGTGTGCGGCCAGCCTGTTCGCTCAGGAACTCAAGCCGGTCCCGCTTCCCAGCCCCGAAACCCAGGGTGGGCGGCCGTTGATGCAGGTACTCAAGGAGCGCCGCTCCACGCGCGCCTTCAGCCCGGAGAAGCTGCCTCCGCAGGTGCTCCCGAGCCTGCTGTGGGCGGCCTTCGGCGTCAACCGTCCCGACTCCGGCAAGCGCACCGCGCCCTCCGCGATGGACTGGCAGGAGATCGACGTCTATGTGGCCACCGCGGACGGGCTCTACCGCTACGATGCCCGAGCCAATCAACTCGTTCCGGTGGTGCGCGACGACCTGCGCGCCCAGACCGGGACCCAGCCCTTCGTGAAGGACGCGCCCCTGGACCTGGTCTATGTCGCCGATCTGTCCCGCACGCAGGGCGCTTCCGCGGAGCGCGATCTGTATGTGGCGGCCGACGCCGGCTTCATCGCCCAGAACGTCTACCTCTTCTGCGCTTCCGAAGGGCTGGCGACGGTGGTGCGCGGCAGCATCGATCGGCCGGCGCTGGCCAAGGCCATGCGCCTGCGTCCCGACCAGAGGATCATCCTGGCGCAGACGGTCGGCTACCCGAGGAAGTGATGTCCGGCCCCGGCTCCCAGGTTCCGGCGCTCGCGGTGGCGGAGCTGCGCAAGTCCTATGGCCGCACCGTTGCGGTGGACGGGATCTCCTTCGAGGTGGGAAGGAACGAGATCGTCGGCCTCCTGGGTCCCAACGGGGCGGGAAAGACCACGACCATCAGCATGGTGCTGGGCGTGCTCGAGCCCGAC
This sequence comes from Terriglobales bacterium, assembly GCA_035624475.1. NCBI lineage: Bacteria > Pseudomonadati > Acidobacteriota > Terriglobia > Terriglobales > Terriglobales bacterium. The sequence goes on along the minus strand of DASPRL010000304.1, from coordinate 5,814 downwards.
GCCGGCAGCATCCATGTCGAGGGCCTGGACATCGGGCGGCAGCGCGCGGCGGCGCTGGCGCGCACGAACTTCGCCGCCGTCTATGCCCCGCTGCCCGGCAACCTCACCGTGGCCGAGAACCTGCGCATCTTCGGCCTGCTCTATGGGGTGAGCGCGTTGCCGGAGCGCATCGCCGCCGTGCTCGAGCAATTCGACCTGGCGCGCTTTCACGACGTCAAGTGCGGCCTGCTCTCTTCCGGCGAGCAGACGCGGGTGGGCCTGGCCAAGGCCCTGCTGAACCGACCTCACCTGCTGCTGCTGGACGAGCCCACCACTTCGCTGGACCCGGCCACGGCCCGCGACATCCGCGCCCGCATCCGCGCCTTCGCCGCCGAGGGCGCCGGCGGCGTGCTTTGGACCTCGCACAACATGTACGAGGTCGAGGAGGTCTGCCACCGCGTCCTCTTCCTGTCGCACGGCCGGATCCTGTTGCAGGGCGATCCCAGGACGCTTCCCCGCGAGCATGGCAAGGCGACGCTGGAGGAGTTGTTCATCGCCGTGGCGCGGGAGCCGCTCGCGCTCGCGGAGGCATGAGCCATGCGCCTGGGCCGCACCGCCGCTATCGCTCTGCGCCACTTCTACCTCATCCGCGGCAGCTTCTCCCGCGCCTTCCCGCTCTTCGCCTGGGTCGGCATCGATATCGTGCTCTGGGGGTTCATCACCAAGTACCTGAACACGGTCTCGGCCGCCGGCTTCAACTTCGTGCCGGTGCTGCTGGGTGCGGTATTGCTGTGGGACTTCTTCACCCGCGTCATGCACGGCGTGACCATGGCCTTCTTCGAGGATGTGTGGTCGCGTAACTTCCTGAACGTCTTTGCCACGCCGCTCTCCGTCCCGGAGTACGTCGGCGGGCTGGTGCTGGCCAGCACCGCCACCAGCCTGGTGGGGCTGGTGATCATGCTGCTGATAGCCACCCTGGTCTTCGGCTTGTCCTTCTTCTCCTACGGCGTGCTGCTGGTGGCGTTCCTGCTGGTGTTGTTCCTCTTCGGGATCGCGCTGGGCATCTTCGGCAGCGCGCTGGTGCTGCGCCTGGGACCAGCCTCGGAGTGGTTCGTGTGGCCCATCCCGGCGCTGCTCGCGCCCTTCGCGGGGGTGTTCTACCCGCTCTCCACGCTGCCGCGATGGATGCAGTCCGTGGGGCGCCTGCTGCCGCCCTCCTACGTCTTCGAGGGCATGCGGACGGTGGTGCTGGGACGGGCGATGTCGGGGGAGACGCTGCTCTGGGGCGCCGCTCTGGCCCTGTTGTACATCCTGCTGGCGGGATGGTTCTTCACGCGCATCTACCGCTACGCTGTGCGCACCGGCCTGCTCGCCAGATACAGTGCCGAGAGCGTGAGCTAGGGCTGTCGATGCTGGGGAGAGGTGATGGTGGCCAGGGACGGAATCGAACCGCCGACGCCGGCCTTTTCAGGGCCGCGCTCTACCAGCTGAGCTACCTGGCCACTTCACGGAAGCTGCGCGACGACGCGCACAGCGGCGTACCGCATCACACCTGCGTGGGAAGGATCGCTTCAGGCCTTCTCAGAATGTTGCTGCGGAACCGCTTGATTATAACAACCTCGCAGCCTGCCCACCAAGCCGGGTGCTGAATTGGGAACCGGTCCGGCTTTGCGTCCGTCGCGAATCCCCGCCTGTGCTAGACTTGCTGAAAGTATCTGGCTCCCCCGCAGTCTTTTCTTTGAGGTTGTAGATGAGACGTCGTTCCCGGGCCACTGTGGCGGCTGCCTTCAGCTCCCTGCTGGCCATTTTGCTTCTGAGCCTGCTGGCGCCCAGCCTGAGTGCGCAAAACCAGCCGCCGAGCTCGCCCGGCCATCCCGCCGGGCAGCCCGCCGGCCAGTCCTCGGCGCAGACGGTGCAGGGAGTCGAGCCGGCGCCGGCTCCGGCGGCCGGGGCTCCAGCTCCCGCTGCGCCTTCCGACCAGGCCTCCGTGGGGCTGAAGATCGGCCCCGGCGACATGGTCGACATCGGCGTGTACAACGTTCCCGAGCTGACCCAGCACGTGCGCGTGAGCGCCGCCGGCGATGCCTACCTGGCTCTCATCGGCTACGTGCACCTGGATGGCCTCACCGCCGACCAGGCCCAGGCCCTCATCGAGCAGAAGCTGGTGGAGGGCGGCTATCTCAAGAACCCGCACGTCACCGTCTTCGTCGCCAACTATGGCAGCCAGGGCGTCTCCGTCATGGGAGAGATCCAGCGGCCCGGGATCTACCCGGTGACCGGGCAGCTCCGGCTGCTCGACCTGATCGCGGCTGCCGGCGGGCTCACCGCCCGCGCCGGTCGCATCGTCTACATCACCCATCGCGACCGTCCCAAGGAGCCGGCCACCGTGGCCCTGAACGGCGATGCCGGCGACGCCAAGAACAACGTGGACATCCTGCCCGGCGATACCGTGGTCTTTTCCAAGGCCGGCGTGGTCTACGTGGTGGGAGATGTGGGCCATCCCAGCGGCTTCATCATGGACAACAACGAGAGCCTCACCGTGCTGCAGGCCATCGCCCTGGCGGGCGGCACCAACCGCACCGCCAAGCTCGACGCCGCTCAGATCATCCGCAAAACCCCCAAAGGGCCGGAGCAGATCCCCATCCCCCTGAAGAAGATCCTTTCCGCCAAGGCGCCGGACATGCCGCTGAAGGGGGACGACGTCCTGTTCGTGCCTTCCAGCGCCGCCAAGAGCGCCGCCATCCGCACCATCGACGCCATCTTCGGGCTGGCCAGCGGTGCCGCCCTGCGCACCTTCTAGCGGCCGGAAGTCTCCTGGTTTCCAGCGGGCGCTGTGGGGGGCTGGTAGCGCACTTTGAGCGGACGCTCGTTCACGCGGTCCTCCCAGTGTTCGCTGGCGATCAGGCGCCGGATCTGCTCGATGCGGTCGGCTTCCCCGGGATGGGAGCGGAAGTAGCCGGAAAGCGTTTCCGCGGTCATGCGCGCGGCTTCCTCGGAAGGAGAGCTGGCCTGGGCCTCTCGCTGCCGGCGCAGCCGCTGGTAGGCCTCGAAGACCCGGATCGCGCCCAGCGGCGAGTAGCCGGCCTCCACCGCCAGGCGCGTGCCTTCGCGGTCGGCCTCCAGTTCCTGGTCCTTGGTGTAGCCCGCCTGGAAGATCTCCAGGGGCAATTGCACCAGGTCGGCGACCAGTCCCGTGCGCCGCATCCGCGCCTCCACCTGGTAGCGCTCCACGCAGTGGTAGCGGTCGATGTGCTCGACCTCGTGTCCCAGCACCGCCGCCAGTTCGTCCTCGCTGTCCATGAGCTGGAGCAGCCCGGCGCCGATGTATACGTGCCCGCCCGGCAGGGAGAAGGCGTTGACCAGGTAGCTTTCTGGCAGATAGTGGAAGCGGTAAGGAAGGCGGCGCTGCGTGTGCACCACCACGCGCGCTCCCACCTCCGCAACGTAGGCCTGCATGGCCTGCTCTTGCTGCGAGGAGGGGGCGCGGGTCTCGCCGGCGATGCGCTGTGCCAGCTCGTCGCCGATCCGGATCTCTTCCGCGTCCGGCAGGCGGGTGGCCTGCGCCGGCACCCGGCTGAGTTCGCGCTCGGCGTCGGCGATGAAGTAGAGGACGGGGTCGGGACTCACCGGGGCCTCGGCCTTGCGCCGCTCGCTGAGCCACAAGGCTCCCAGGCCGAGCAGCAACACCATCGCGAAGACGAGACCGCGCTTCATAGATACTGCCGAAAGACCTCGCGGTGCCGCGAGTAGAGGAACGACACCAACAATAACAGACACCCCAGCACGACGAAGGTCAGGTAACGGTAGGCGCCCTGCAGCCGCCAGGCGTCCACGATCACGATCTTGCCAACGCACAGAAGGAGAAGTCCAAGCCCGGCAAGACGATAGCTGCGTTTCTTCACCCAAAGCGCGAACAGGAAGGCGGCCGCCCCTTCGATGCCCCAGGCGATGGTGACGAATCCCTGCCGCATCTCCAGCGCCAGCAAGGCGGTGAGCAGCGCCAGCGGGACGAAGAACAGCACTTGCTCGGGGTGGCGCAGGAACAGGCCTGCGGGGCCGGCCGGCTTCTCCTCCTGAGCGCGGCGGGCGAGGGGAAAGGCGAACACCAGGCTGAGGAAGAGCAGGGCGGCGGCGCTGCCCACGTGCAGCAGGCGTCCCGTCACCGTGCCCATGCCGCCTTCCATCAGGTTGGAGAGCGCGCCGCGCAGCAGCACGGCCGCGCTCATGACCAGCCCCTGGAGGAGGAAGACGCGGCGGCCGCTCCACCACGCCATCGCCATCAGCGCCACCACCAGCGCCGCCCAGGCGGTGACCACCAGGTTGCGGTCCAGTTCGAAGCGCATGAGCGCGGCCACGCTCGCCATGCAGAACCAGGCGTGAGCTGCGGCCGCGCGCAGCCCCCGGTCGGCCTTCAGGAAGTCGTCGTTTCTGCCCTCCAGCCGCCCATAGACGTAGTAGAAGGCCAGGGCCAGGGGCACCACGGTGTAGAAGCGCGGGCTGACCTGCCCCGGTGCTCCCGCGGCGTTCAGGTTGACGAAGAAGATGCGCAGGAACGCCGCCGCCAGCGCCGCGTAGGCCTGCAGCCGCAGTTGGGTGGAGCGCCGCGCCAGGCCCAGCTCCAGCAGCGCCAGCCCGAACAGCGCCCAGCCCAGGGCCACGCTGACCGGTCGCAGTTCATACCACAGCAGCGCCAGGACCAGCAGCGAGCCTGCCCAGGTGAAGACCGGGGGAATGATCCCCGCCTCCACCCGGCCGGGCAGGCTGCTCCAGCGCGAATGCAGGTAGAGTCCGGCGATGGTCAAGCCGACCGTGATCAGGCGCAAGCTGGCCCCGTGCCAGGCCGTCTCGCCCTGCAGGTTCACCGCGAGCACGCGAACCACCGCGACCAGCGCCAGCAGGTCTCCGCTGATGACCAATTCGGAAAGCAGGAAGCGGCTGCCTACGATGGCGAGGGTCACCGCCAACGCGATCCAGGCCACCGCCACCCAGGCTTCCGGCGCTTCGTACCACGCCAGCAGCGCCAGCAGCAGTGAAGCCGAGGTGTTCTGCGCCATCCGCGCCAGCTTGCCGCCTGGCTGGTCGGTCTCGCCGCTCCAGCCGGCGCCGAGATACAAGAGCGCCGCCGTTACGGCCAGCGTGACCAGCCGCAGGTTGACGTGCCCGGCCACGGGGCCCAGATCGGTGTTGACCGCCAGCACCCGCGCCAAGGCCGCCAGCGCCAGGGCGTACTGTTGCACATGCAGGTCGCGGATACGCCACTGCGTCCCCGCCAGACCCAGCACGAGTGCCAGCGCCGCCCAGCCCACCGCCACCCAGGGATCGGGGAGCCCGACCCACACCGCGGCGAAGCCCATCCCCGCCGCCAGGTAGCCGAGACAGCGCAGGTAGAGGCTCTCGCTCGCGCCCGCCACCCAGCCTGGCCAACGTCGGGGGATGAGGTGCGCGTCGGCATAGAACAGCAGCGCGGCTACCGCAAAAATGATGCTGCGCCGCAGGTCGCTCCCCGCGTGATAGGACTGGGTCAGCACCACCTGCGCTGCCGTGACCACCGCCGCCAGCATTCCCAGGCGGCGGAAGAGCGGCTCGCGGCCGATCACGCCTGCCAGGAAGAGCGCCTCCGCCTCCATCAGCCACAGCACCGAGAGCTGCGTCTCCTGGTAGGAGTAGCGGAAGGGGAGGGCGGCCACCAGCAAGGTCGCGCCCAGGGTGGCCAGGATGGCGAAGGCCAGCCGCCGCCGCCGCACTGCCGGCAGCAGCGACAACAGCAGCTCCACCGCGCCCAGCCCCAGCAGGAACCAGAAAGCCAGCTCCGGGCGCACCGACTGGTACTTCATC
>DASPRL010000303.1 GCA_035624475.1 Terriglobales bacterium | reverse complement strand
GCTCGTACTCTGCATGGGTCTCGATCGTGACTTGGTCCCGATAGCGCGAGCGCTCCTCGAAGCTGAAGCGGTAGGGATGCCCCCAGGGATCGAGAAGCTGCTGGGGCGAGAGCTTGGCTTCGGCCAGTACGGTCCGGAACTCGGGCTCGCTCTGGGGGAAACTGCCGGTCTTGGCGTAGTGCAGGGCCAGGGCCTGCTCGATGGCGGCGGTCTCGTCGAGGAAGTAGTGGATGGAGGCGGTCCACTCGTCCACGTCGTCCCAGGAGCGACCGTCAGGCGAATCGAAGATGCCGTCGGGCCCGGCGCTCTCCACGCGGACGGCGTAATAAGGGCCGGCGACGGGGGTGTCGTATCCGTAGGAGGATGGGACGCCGATGGCAAAGGTGAAGCGATACGGTCGGCCCCAGGGATCGCGCAGGGCGTCCAGGTCCACGCCCTTCTTCCTCATGGCGTCGCGCAGGGTGGGATAGTCGCGGATGTACTGGTGGGTCTCGCGCTGGTAGGCGACAACGGTCTCGCTTATCAGCTTGCCCAGGGGACGGAAGTAGGGCCAACCCTGGGTGAGCACGGTGAAATCGTCGGCAGTGCCGGGACGCTTGTCGGGTCCGTTGCTGACCAGGGTGAGCACATCGTTCTTCCCGGAGACGGAGAACTGCGCGCGGTAGGGGAGGTCCCAGGGATCGCGGGCGGCGTCGAAGTCGAGCTTGTGGGCCTTGAGGATGTCGCGCAGACCGGCGAGATCGTGGGGATAGCGCTCGCTCTCCTTGAATTCCGTGCTGAGAGCCTCGGAAATGTGTTCGGTGTCGCGGGCGATGAGGTCATGGAAGACCGCGTCCGCACGGCTGGCGTAGGCGCCGCCACCAGCGAAATCCGCGCCGCCCTCCCAGCCGCCGTACCAGTCGAGATGGAGCAGGGCCTGGGCGAGCAGGTCGAGGCCTTCGGGGAAGGGCTGGGTGGAGTCCCAGGCAAGCAGATCGTGGTAGGTGATTCCCGAGATGCTCTGGCCGTAGTAGTTCTCGAGAAAATCGTAGAGGGAGAAGCCGTAGCCGCCGTAACCGCGGCCGAATTGCTCGTCGGTGCGGACGCGCTCGGCCACGGCGCGATCGAAGACCAGCACCCCCAACGCGCTCTCCACCGGCTCGCCCTCCGGGGTGCGCACGCCCACGTCGGCGGCGGCCTGCTCGCCGGGGCGGAAGACCGACTTGGCCATGCGCAGCGCCAGTTGCAGATCCTGGCGCCCGGGGAAGATCACCTGGCAGTCGCCCACGAGGTCTCGGTCCTTCTCCTCGCTGCCGGTGATGGCGAACGCGGTGATGTACAGCCCGCCGTGGAAGCGGGGATCGTAGGGGAAGGTGACTTGGGCGCGGCCGTGGCTGAGATGCACGACCTCGGAGGCCAGCAGCCCGCTGGGGCCGCTGAGGTCCACGATGGCCTCGCGCGCGGGGACGTTGGAGAAGAGCGAGACCTGGATGGGCTCGCCCGAGCGGTAAAGAGCGTGGTCGGCCTCGACCCGCATGAAAGTCCGGCCTAACTCGAGCTCCAGGTCCTCGCTAACGCTACCGTGGCTGCCCTTGTGATCGGCAGCTTCCAGCAGCAGGCGCGCCTCGCGCTCCCCTTCCTCCTCATAGTGATAGCGGCGCCTCCAGTCGGGAATGACCAGGAGTTCGCGGGCCAGGGGCCGCAGCTCGACGCGACCGACACCGTAGCGGTTGGTGTGAAAGCGCCCCAGGAGGACGCGGTGAGCGGCGTCGGGCTGCTCGTCGAACTCTTCCTTGGCGTTGGGGAGGGCCGCCGATATCGTGCCATCGACCGACGCGGGGGTACCGTCGGCGTAGGAGCTGGTCACGTAGAACACCACGGGCGCCTCGGTGGAGCCACCCGCGCCCAGCACGTAGAGGTGGATGGGCTGCGGGCTCAGGCGGAGCTGGAAGCGGCGCTGCTCGGTGCGCCCGGTGGAGAGATCGGTGACGTAGGCGGCCAGGTCGAGGTCGAGGAAGCGCTGCCAGCGGCTGGGCTTGAAGTCGTCGAACTCCCTCTTCAGGCTGATATGGGCGACGAACTTGCCGGTGGCGTCGAACCGGCCCTCCACCGGCTCGGTCTCCTCGCCCTCCCACTTCTGGTCTTTGTAGTTCCACTGCCACTCGCGGCGGCGGACCACGCGCACCTTGGCGCGCTGCACCGGCTTGCCGAAGAGGTAGTCGGCGCGCACCTCGACGCTGGCGTCCTGCCCGGGCAGGTAGTAGGGCCGGTCGGGCGTAACCACCACGGTGTAGGTGGGCAGGTCGTAGCGGCTGATGCGGATGCTGGCCGACTGGCGGCTGTAGTAGTCCTCGGAGTCGAGCGAAGCGATGATGTGAAAGTCCCCCAGGCGCATCTTCTGGGGGATCTCCCAGTCGGCGCTGGCGATACCGAAGCGCGAGGTGGTGACGCTCTGGTGGAACTGCTCGTCGCCCTCCTCGTCCTCGATGGTGAGCTTGATGGACGCGTTGGCCAGGGCGCGCTTGTCGGGACCGAAGACGGTGACGCGCAGGTGCGCGGTCTGGCCGGGCTGGTAGAGCGGTTTGTCGGTGGAGAGGGTGATGCGGCTGCCGGTGGGAAAGCGGAAGTCGATGGAGGCGTACTCCTCGAAGGGGCCGCGGGTGGCGGTGGCCTCCACCTTGCCCTCGTCGCTGCTCACCTTTTTGGGCAGATCGAAGGTGGCGGTAGCGTAGCCGGCGGAGTTGGTGGTCACCTTCTTCTTGATGGCGGTGTCGTCATCGTCGCCGATGGTGAGCACGACCTCCACCGGAATCCCGGCCATGGGGCGACCGGATTTGGGGTTGTCGACGCGCACGCGCACCGGATACTTGGCGCCGGGGACGGCGTGGGCGGCGGCGGTCATGCGCAGCTCGAAGGTGTCCTGGAGCACGCGCCCCACCTGGATCACGCCGCGGGCGGGCGGGACGCCGGAATCCGCGCTGGGAGTGAACTCGTAGCGCAGGCGGTGCCAGGCCAGCTCGGAGGGCGTGTTGCTGGGAAGCTGCTTGGCCTCCCAGGGGATCTTTTCGACGGTGGTGCCGGGCTCCTCGTGGAAGGTGCCCGCGACCCAGGCGGCGGAGTTGCCGTTGGTGTCGAGGAACTCGAGGCGGAAGGTGCCGACCAAGGACTTGCCGGAGTCGTTGACCACCGGCAACTCGAGCACCGGGGAGGGCAGCAGGTGGAGGCACACCCGCTCCTCGTCCAGGCGCAGAGAAGGAGGGCCCGCGGCCAGAGCGGCGGAGGCGCAAACAATCACAGCCAACGCGAACCAGCGAGCGCGTCGCATGGCGGTTCCTAGCTCCGGGCGATACGGTTGATGGTAGCAAAAAGCAGGCCCAAAGTCGTCCCGCGCCGGCGCACAGAAGCGTGCCGGGTACAATAGAGGAGCATGTCCCAAGCCACGACCCCGTCCGATCCCTTCTCTCCGGTTGCCGTCCGCACCGAACACGTCTGCCGCCACTACCGCATGGGGGAGGCGGTGATCCCGGCGGTGGATGGCGTCTCCCTGCAGGTCCGGCAGGGAGAGTTCGTGGCGCTGCTGGGGGCGTCGGGCTCGGGGAAATCGACGCTGCTGAACCTGCTGGCGGGGCTCGACCGCCCGACCTCGGGCGCGGTCACGGTGCAGGGGAAGGACCTGGCCCGGCTCTCCGCGCAGGGGCTGGCGAAGTACCGGCTGCACACCGTGGGCATGGTCTTCCAGTCGTTCAACCTGATCCCCAGCATGACCCTGCTGGAGAACGTGGAGCTGCCCATGCGCTTCGCCGAGGTGGAGCGGGGGCAGCGCGAGGCGCTGATCCGGCAGGCGCTGGAGCGGGTGGGGCTGGGAGCGCGGCTGCGGCACCGCCCCAGCGAACTCTCCGGCGGCGAGCAGCAGCGGGCCTCGCTGGCGCGCGCCCTGGTAAACCGGCCGCAGCTTCTGCTCGCCGACGAGCCTACCGGCAACCTCGACAGCCACACTGGCACCGAGATCATGGACCTGATCCTGGAGCTGAACCGCTCGCTGGGCATGACGGTAGTGATGGTGACGCACGAGCGTCCCCTGGCCGAACGCTACGCGCAGCGCATGATCTTCCTGGCGGACGGCAAGCTGGTGGACCAGCAGCCCGGTTCGGCGGCGGCGGAGGCGCGCACGTGAAGGCCTACGACCTGGTGGAGCTGGCGGGGCGCAACCTGCGCGAGTCGGTGCTGCGCAATTCCCTGACGATTCTCGGCATCTCGGTGGGAGTGGCCTCGCTGGTGGCCATGCTCTCTTTGGGCATCGGCCTGCAGCAACTGGCGGGCAAGCGGCTGGAGAAGGCCGGCATCTTCGATACTGTCTTCGTCACCTCGCGCCGCGACTTTCGCGGCATGAACCGCGAGGAGAGCGCCGGCGGAGCCAGCCCCGAGCAGGCGCGGGCCCTCGACGAGCCCGCGCGGCTGGAGATCGAGCGCCTGCCCAACGTGGTCGAGGCCTATCCCGACCTTCGCTTCATCACCGAGGTGCGCTACGCCGAGAAGCCGCACCTCACCATGGTGGCCGGTCTTCCCTACTCCGCCGGAAACACCGACGCCTTCGAAGGTCTGGCGGGCAGCTTCTTCTCTTCCGACACGGCGCCCGAGGCCGTCCTGCAGAAGCCCTTCGCCGAGGAGTTGCTCGGCCGCAAACCCAAGCCGGGTCTGGACGACACCAAGGCCGCGGACCTCGCCAAGGAGCTGGTGGGGAAGGACGTGGCGATCCTCTACGCGCAGCGGGCCGCGCCTTCCTCGGGCGAGGAAACGGCGGAATCCTATTCCGTCATCTCGCGTCGCCAAACGCTGAAGATCGTGGGCATCTCCGACGTGGACCCGGAAGGCATGCGCGGCCCGGTGCGCGCCAATGTCTTCCTGCCGCTGAAGCTGGCGCAAAGCCTGCACGTGATGCAGGCCTCCGACCTGCGCGACAGCATGCGCTCCTTCTCCAACGTTCCCACCTACCTCTCTCTCACCGTGCGAGTGAAGAGCCCGAAGCAGGTGGAAGGAGTGCAGAACGCCATCAAGAAGATGGGTTTCAACACCTTCTCCATCCTGGACGCCAGCCGCAGCCTGCAGCGCTTCTTCGCGGTGCTGGACCTGTTCCTGGGGATCTTCGGCAGCCTGGCGCTGGTGGTGGCTTCGCTGGGCATCATCAACACGCTGGTGATGGCCATCCTGGAGCGGCGGCGCGAGATCGGCATCATGAAGGCCATCGGCGGCAGCGACTGGGACGTCGCGTTCCTATTCCTCACGGAAGCCGTTGCCATGGGCGTGACGGGGGGAAGTCTGGGCGTGCTGCTGGGCTGGCTGATCGGGCGGGTGATCAACTTCGGCACCAACGTCTACCTCCAGCGCCAGTCGCTGCCCCCGGAGAACCTGTGGGCAGTGCCCTGGTGGCTGGTTCTGGGAGCGATCATCTTTGCGCAGATCGTGAGCTTGGTCGCCGGCGTATATCCCGCACTGCGCGCCGCCAAGCTCGACCCGGTGCAGGCTTTGCGCTACGAATAGACTCTGGACAGGAACATGGGAATCCGCGGAATCCTTCTCAGTCTCACTCTGCTGGCCGGAACGGCCTGGGCGCAGCGCCCCGAACTGGTGCCGCAGACCGGGCACGGCGCCACCATCGACGAAGCCGTCTTCAGTCCCGACGGCAAGCTGCTGGCCACCTCGGGCAGCTACATGGTCAAGCTGTGGTCGCCGGCCACCGGGCGGCTGCTGCGCACCCTGCGCGTGGATACCCTGGCCTCCGCCATGGCCTTCAGTCCCGACAGCAAGTATCTGGTGGTGGGCGAAGGCATGGGCGCGGAGGTGGAGACAGCGCCCATCGACAGCCCTCTGCGCAAGGCCGGCGACGCCTACCAGATCCAGTTCTGGGATGTGAACACCGGCGAACTGGTGCGCAAGGTGCGAGGCCACGCTTTCTGGATCTCCTCGATCGCCTTCAGCCCGGACGGCAAGTGGCTGGCCACCGCCGGCTCCGAAGGCGAGATCCTGCTGCGCGAAGGCGCCAGCGGCCGCGTCCTGGCGCAACTGCGCGGGAAGGTGGAGTCCGAGAAGGCGGTGTGGCCGCAGGTGACCTTCAGCCCCGACGGTTCCCAGCTAGCCTTCAGCGACGGCCAGGACGACGTCGAGGTGTGGGACGTCGCCCGGCGCGCCCGTGTTCGCGATCTGGGCGCGGGCACGCGCGGCGCCGCCGGCTTGCGCTTCACCAGCAACGGAAAGTCCCTGGTGGGCGTGGTCGCTGCGGCGGAAAAAGGAAAAGGCGGCGACCTGGTGCTCTGGGAGCTGGACACGGGCAAGCAGGACCTGCTGGTCCCCGGCATCCATGGCAGCGTCGCCATCTCCCATGACTGGAGCCTGCTGGCGGTGGGCACGGAGGCCGGCAACGAGAAGAGGATCGAGTTCTACGATCTCACGAAGGGGACCAAGCTGGGCGCCGCCATCCCCGGCTACGGCATCCTGGAGTTCTCTCCCGACGACGCCATGCTGGTCAGCTGGAATCCGTACGTGGAGACCAAGCAGGTGGAGGGCCTGGGCGGAGGAGGCGGCAGCCCCGAGATCATCGTCTGGGACCTGAAGAAGACGCTGCTGCCGCTGCAGCGCATTCCCCGCTTCAGCCTGGAGGACCGGGCCACCGAGGTGGTGGCTTACAGCGTGGCCGTGGGCGACGGCGGTCGGCTGCTGGCGCGGCGCATCGCCGGCATGACCGGGGGCGACACCCTGGCGCTGTGGGACCTGACCTCCAACTCCGGGCCGCGGCTGCTGCGCGCTCCCCAGGGCGTGACCGCGAACATCGCCCTCAGCCAGCGCGGCCGGTGGGTCGCGCTCTCGGTCCCGGGCGGCGTCCTCACCGCCGACCTCGACAAGGGCGAGCCCAAGCTCCTCAAGCTGCCCGAGCACGACAGCTCGGCGTGGACCGATATCCTGGCCCTCAGTCCGGACGAGCAACTCCTCGCGCGCACCGGCATGGACGGCAAGATCAAGCCCCTGACCATCTGGCAGATCGCCTCCGGCAACGTCTCCGTGAGCCTGACCGACGTGGTGGGCTTTGCCTGGTTCCCCGACTCGCACCAGTTCGTCACCGGCGACAAGGAAGGAAATATCCAGGTGCGCGCCAGCGAGACCGGCCAGGTGGTGAGGAAGCTGGGCGTCCATGCCAAGGTGAACGCGGTGGCAGTCAGCCCCGACGGGCGGCGGGTGGCCAGCGGCGCCGATGACGGCACGGTCCGCATCTGGGATGCGGTCCGCGGGGTCCAAGTCGCGTCCTTCGCTGAGCCCGGCTGTGCCTTCGGACCCGACGCCCCCTCCAAGAGCACGGTCACGATCAAGGTGATGCCCGACTGCGTCGCCGCCTTGCAGTTCAGCCCCGACGGGCGGCTGCTGGTGGCCGCGGGGCAGGCCGCGGCCGCCTCCATCTTCGTGTGGGACGCCGCCACCGGCAAGCTGCTGCACAGCCTGACCAACTCCTTCGACGCCACCGGCAGCGCCGACAGCAAGTTCCCCTTCGCCTTCACCGCCGACAGCCGCTTCCTCATCCAGGGCACGCGCTACATCACGCTGTGGGATCTCGAGAGCGGGCAGCCGGCTGCCATCCTGGCCACCGCCTCCGGCGGAGACTGGTTGGTGATCTCCCCCGACGGCTACTTCGACGGCTCTCCCGGAGGCTGGAAGGGCATCGCCTGGCGCTTCGGCGGCAGTACCTTCGACGTGTTGCCGGTAGAGGCCTTCTATGGCGACTTCTATGAGCCCGGGTTACTCTCGGCGATCGTGGCCGGGAACGCGCCCCAGGCCAAGCAGGGCCTGGAGGAGCGCGACCGCCGCCAGCCGGTGGTCACGCTGGAGGCGACCCCGGCGGCGGACCGGCGCACCGCCGCGCTCGCCATCCACGTCTGCCAGGCTCCCCCGTACACGAAGCACAGCCAGGGTAGCGGAGCGCGCGACCTGCGACTCTTCCGCAACGGCATCCTGGTACGGCGCTGGCACGGAGACCTGCTCGAGGGGAAGGATTGCCGCGACCTGGCTGCCGAAGTCGGTCTTACCGCCGGGATGAACACGCTGGTGGCCTACGCCTTCAACGATGCTGACATCAAAAGCGAGGACGCGACCGCGCCGGTGGAGGGCGGCGAGAAGTCCGCCGGAGCGGAAGGCACCGGCTACATCCTGGCGGTGGGCGTGAACAGGTACGCGCCCCCGGGCATGGACCTGCGCTACGCCCGTGACGATGCGCAGGCCTTCGCCACCGAGTTCGCCCAGGACCAGGCCGCGCTGCGGAACTTCAAGACCATGGTCCCGGTCTCGCTGCTCGACGACGACGCCACCGCCGCCAACATCCGCGCGGCGCTGGCCATCCTCGCCGGGGACCCGGTGCCGCTCAGCGAGGCGCAACGCCGCCTCTTCGCCGGCCTGCGCAGGGCGCAGCCGGAGGACGGCGTCTTCCTCTTCTTCGCCGGGCACGGCACCGCGGTCCACAACCAGTTCTATCTGCTGCCGCACGACTTCGCGCCCGCTGCGATGGCCCAGGATCCCGAGCAGGCCCACGCTCTCTCCGACGTCGATCTGGGCCGCCTCTTCGAGGGCATCGACGGCCGCCACTTCCTGGTCATCATCGACGCTTGCCGCTCCGGCCAGGCGCTGGAAGCGGAGGAGAAGCGCCAGGGCGCTATGAACTCCAAGGGCCTGGCGCAACTGGCCTACGAGAAGGGCATGTACGTCCTCACCGCCTCGCAGGCCTACCAGGCAGCCATGGAGGCTTCGCAGTACGGCCATGGACTGCTGACCTACAGCCTGCTGAACCTGATCTCCCACCCGGCCTCCACCGGCGGGGAACTCTACCTGCTCGACTGGCTGGAAGAAGCGGCCGAGCAGGTGCCGGCGTTGCAGCGCAACTTCCTGGAGGGTTCGCGCGGCTTCAGCCTGGTGGAGGGCCAGGAGAGGCTGGCGCCCGCGCAGCGCAGCGTACAGCGTCCCCGGCTCTTCTACCGGCGCGACCCCGACCCCAATCCTCTGCTGGTGGTGGCGCCGCCGGCCCAGCCCAAGTAATTCAGGCGGCCGCGAGCGAGTTCTGGACGATCCCCTGGGCCTCGGCGACGATGGCCTGGAGGTGGGCCGGGTCGCGGAAGCTCTCCGCGTAGATCTTGTAGATGTTCTCGGTGCCGGAGGGCCGGGCGGCGAACCAGCCGCTGCTGACCACGACTTTCAAGCCGCCGATGGGAGCGTCGTTGCCGGGAGCGCGGGTCAGCTTGGCGGTGATGGGCTCGCCCGCCAGGGTGGAAGCACGCACCGCCTCGGGCGAGAGCTTTCCCAGCTTCGCTTTCTCCTCGGGCGTGGCGGCAGCGTCGATGCGGGTGTAGCAGGGCGCGCCGAATTCGGCGGTGAGTTCGCGGTAGTGCTCGCCCGGGTCCTTGCCGGTGCGGGCGGTGATCTCAGCGGCCAGCAGAGCGAGGATGAGGCCGTCCTTGTCGGTGGTCCACACCGTGCCATCCTGGCGCAGGAAGCTGGCGCCCGCGCTCTCCTCGCCGCCGAAGCAGAAGGAGCCGTCGAACAAGCCGGGAGCGAACCACTTGAAGCCCACCGGGGTCTCGCACAGCCGGCGCCCCAGCTTCCCCACCACGCGATCGATCATGCTGCTGCTGACCAGGGTCTTGCCCACCGCGGCGGAGGCTCGCCAACGCGGCCGGTGGGTGAGCAGGTAGCGGATGGCCACCGCCAGGTAGTGGTTGGGGTTCATCAGCCCGGCCGAAGGCGTGACGATGCCGTGGCGGTCGGCGTCGGGGTCGTTGGCGAAGGCCACGCGGTACTTGTCCTTGAGCCCGACCAGCCGCGCCATGGCGTAGGGGCTGGAGCAGTCCATGCGGATCTTGCCGTCGTGGTCGCAGGTCATGAAGGAGAAGGTGGGATCGAGGACCGGATTCACCACCGCGATGTCGAGGCCGTAGGTGGCGTTGATGGGCTCCCAGTAAGGCTGGGCGGCGCCGCCCAGCGGATCCACCGCCAGCTTGAGGCCGGCGGTGCGGATGGCCTCCATGTCCACAACCGTGGCCAGGTCGCGCACGTAGGGCAGGACGAAGTCCGCCTGGCGGGTGGAGGCCATCTTGATCGCGGCCTCGTAGGGCACGCGCTCCACGCCGGCGTTGCCCGCGCGCAGCAACTCGTTCGCCCGCTGCTCGATCCAGCGCGTGACCTCGGTGTCGGCGGGGCCGCCGTGCGTGGGGTTGTACTTGAAGCCGCCGTCCTCGGGCGGGTTGTGCGAGGGCGTGACGACGATGCCGTCGGCGAGGTGCTGGCGGCGGCCACGGTTGTAGGCCAGGATGGCGCGCGAGATGACCGGGGTGGGAGTCACGCCGTCGTCGCGCTGCAGGATGGTCTCCACGCCGTTGGCCGCCAGCACCTCGAGCGCGGTGCGCTGCGCGGGCGCGGAGGCGGCGTGCGTGTCCTTGCCCAGGTAGAGGGGGCCGTCGGCGCCCTGGCTGCGGCGGTAGTCGCAGATGGCCTGGGTGATGGCCAGGATGTGGGCCTCGGTGAAGGTGGCGCGCAGGGGCGAGCCGCGGTGCCCGCTGGTCCCGAAGGCGACCCTCTGCTCGGGATCGGCGAGGTTGGGGGTGCGGGCGAAGTACTCGCGCTCCAGGCGGGCCACGTCCACGAGAATCTCGCGGGGGGCGGGCCGGCCCGCCAGCGGGGAGAGCGACTCTTCTTTCTTGGCCTGGCTCGCCATCTCCTCTATTAGACCACCGGCGGGGCCGCCAGGCAGAGGGCGGCAGCGCCGGTGATGCCGGAGTCCTCGCCGTAG
>DASPRL010000302.1 GCA_035624475.1 Terriglobales bacterium | reverse complement strand
GGGCGACCCAGGTGCCGTCGCAGGTGCGCAGTACGGGCTCCAGCGCGGCGACCAGGCCGCTGGCGGGCACGATCATCTCCACCGCCTTGCCCTTGCGCAAGTGCATGTAGGGCTCACGGTTGGCGACCACGAACAGGCGGCTGCCGCCCAGCCGCCCGCGGACGTGGACGGCCAGCCGCTCCGGGGTCCACAGCGATTCTCCGGCCTCCCGCAGGCGGGCTTCGGTCTCGGCGGCGACCCGGGCCTGCTTCAGGCTCTCGGCAAAGGTGGTGACCTCGCGCGCCAGCGGCCGGAAGAAGTCGTAGTCAGGTACCTCCTGGCGCGGGAAGATGCGCCCGGTGCGCAGGCCGTGCATCCACTGGGCGGCGCGCGCGATGGGGCCGGTGATGCTCCAGCGGATGATGAGCAGGGTCGCCAGGGCGATGAGCAGCGCCTCCAGCAGCACCCGCAGGAAGATCTGGCGCCACATGCGCCAGCCCTCGTCCTGGATGTAGCCGGCGTCGTCCACGACGGCCATGCCGCCGGCGACCGCGCCGTTGGCGCGGTGGATGGGCAGGGCGTAGATATGCAGATACGAGCCGTTGGGACGGAGGTACGCTCCCCGCTCGCGGTTGTCGGCGATGGCCTGGATCACGCTGGCGGGACAGTTCTGGAACTGCGAGCGCAGGTTGGGGGTAATGGCCAGGAAAGCTCCGCTGTCATCGCAGATGGCGATACCGGCCAGGTGCTCGCGGTTGCCGAAGCGCAGGACGATGTTCTCCAGGTCCCGGTCGGAACCGCGGTCCAGGGCCCGTTCCACGTTGCCCACCAGGCTGTCGCCCAGCACCTCGGCGCGCTTCTCCAGGTCGCCGCGCAAGCCGCGCAAAGCCATGTGCACCTCGTACCAGGAGGAGAGCAGCGACACCAGGGCGATGCCCAGGATCAGCGGAACGATCAGACGGACGCGGAGCAGACGCATGACTTACCTCCCGGAAGGGGAATATGCGCTCACCACGGGCAACGCCGTTAGATGCAACCGGCGGGCCAAAGCGAGTTGGGCATCTTACTGATGCTAGTGGGGATAGTTGGAGCCGGCCCAGCGCACCGTGCAGTTTTTACCCACCGAAGGCATTCCCCGACGTAGAGGGAAGGACGGTCTTAGGACGCCGAGCTAGCGCCGCTTCGCCAGGTCCTGGTCGGAGAGCGCGAGCGCCTGCTGCAGGAAGGGCTCAGGCTGGCGGCGGACGGCAGCCAGGTGGGGGCCGAGGGCGGGCTCGATCTCACGCATCGCCTGGTGAAGAGTCTCCAGTTGCGCGCCGGGGCGATCCTGCAGGAACTCCTGCGCCTTCAGGAAGCAGGCGTAGACCAGGGTCTCGGGCTGGCCGTGGCGGCGCAGGAACTGCCCGTAGTTGAACCAATCCACGGCGGCGTTGGATGGGTCGTTGACGCGGGCGTCGAGCGCGAGCGCTGCCTGGTAGGAGCGCGCCGCGTTCCCCAACTGGTTCTGGCTCGCCTGCAGTTCCGCCTGGGTGACCAGCGCTAGGCCCTCGAGCTTGGTCTCGTAAGTCTGCTCGGCCAGGTGGACGGCGAAGCTGCAAGTCTTGAGCGCCTGCGTGGGCTGCCCGCCGCGCTCCTGCGCATCGGCCAGCTTGAGTAGCACGGAAATGACCTGGCCGGGCGGCGGCCGCGTCGCTGGATGCGCGGCCACCGCCTGCAGGTACGCCTGGTACTGCCCCACGGCAGGCTCGAGGCGGCCCGCCTCGTCCAGCGACTCCGCCAGATAAAGGTGCGGGTTGACCTGCTGGGGATCGAGGACCAGCGCCTTCTGCCATGCGGCCACTGCTTCCTCCGGATGCCCAAGTTGCCGGGCGAGGATGCCGAGGTTCACCAGGGCGTCGGCGTCCTTGGGGAAACGTTGCACGATGCGCTGGTACTGCGCGTACGCGTCGGCGTACCGCCCGCTCTCCAGCAGAAGCCGCGCCAGGGCGTTCTGCGGGCCGGGCTCGCCAGGATTGGCGGCGATGGCGCGCTGCAGCGCGGCCACTGCGCGGTCCACGTCGCCCTGTTCGGCGACGGCCCGCGCCAGCCGCATCTGTGCCCCGCTGTCGTAGGGAGCGAGCGTGACCGCGGCCTCCAGCGCGGGCAGGTCGTCCAGCCTGTTGCCCAGGTAGAAGTGCGCCAGATCGAGGCCGCCCCAGGCGACCAGCGCCACCGCCAACCCGGCGCGCAACGCGCGCGCGCCCGCCGAGGCCCCGGTGAGCCAGCGCGTGAGGTTGCGTCCCGCACCGGCGGCGGAGGGAGCGCGCTCGGCGGCCGGGGCGCGCTGGTCGATCAGGAGGGCGGCGATGCGGCGGTCGCGCAGCTTCCAGATGGCGCCGTCCAGCAGAAAGTGATGGATGTTCACCAGCGCCGTAAAGATGAGGAAGCTGACGGTGAAGTCATAGTGGAAGAGGGAGCTGACCAGCCAGGGTCCGGGGATGAACAGGGCGATGCCGCCGGCGAGGAGCACGGCGAAATAGGCCGCCGGACGCCAGCGCCGGCCCTGCGCCTGGGCCTCGCGGCGCGCGTAGTAGCTGGTGATCCACAGGTACTGGGTGGAGTGCAGCACCGCCAGGATGCCGCTGCTGTAGCGGGTCTGCGGCACCTGCAGACCGTAGGCCAGGCCCAGCAGCGCGGGCAGCACGAACCACAGGAACTGGCTGGCGAACAGGGTGAGAGGAGCGGCCAGGGCGCGCACCCCCACGCGCTGCGCCAGCCGCCACAGCGCCCATCCCCCCAGCAGCACGAACGCGGCGGCGCACACCAGTTCGGCCGGCCGCGACACCGCGGCCGGGAGGCCCAGCGAGATGATCACGGGATCGTCGGAGGGGCCGGTGTGGAAGGTGAGGAAGAGCATCACGTACGAAGCCAGGAACGACAAGTAGAGGGCGTGGCGCTCGCTCGGGCTGGGCTGGGCGGCATTGCGCCGCGCGAACATCATCAGCAGCCCGTAGTTCTGTCCGGTGTAGTGCCACGGGCTCCAGGTCACGTAGACGGTGAAGAGCCAGGGCACCAGGCGGAAGGAGAAATGGGAGAGCAGGGCGGTCAGCAGCAGTAGCAGGGTCAGGTGCAGGGTGAAGAGGCGGTAGCGGGAGAACTCTTCGCGCGTGCGATAGGCGCGGTAGATGGTGGCCATGAAGTGCGGGTAGTTGAAGACCAGGGCCAGTCCGTAGAAGGCCACTGCCCAGGCCTGCTGGTGACTCTGGCCCAGGGGATAGGCCAGCAGAAGCAAGGGCGCCGACCAGGCGCTGCAGCCTACCAGCAGGTCCAGCCAGGGACGGTAGATCCAAGCCGAAGCCGTGCTCGCGGCCGGCGCGGACCCGGGATCTCCTCCCTCCCCACGGCGTTTGCGGTGCTTCGCTGTCATGGCCCTCCCACGGCGCCGGCGGCGTGCTGAGGTGCGACTGTAGCCGACTTTTGCGGACGAAGAAAGGCCCTTCCAGGCTACCGGGCGCAGCCTCCTGCCCGGGGCGGGGACGCGCCCCTAGAAACGCGCGCGCTGCAGAACGCGCTCCGCTGCCTGGGGGAACGAGGCTTCCGCCTGCAGAAAGAAGACCTTGGGCCGGAGCGCCAGGCCCACGCTCGTGACCTCGTGGCCGCTGGGACTCTGCTTGAAGGCCTCGAAGGCGGCCCGGTCCTTCCAGCGCGCCAGGCTGACGATGTGCTCGCCGCTCTCGTCCGCGAAGAGCTCGATGGAGCGTAGGTCCGGCTGGAAGCGGACTTGGCTGACCAGGAAGTCTTGCGCCAGCTCCAGGAACCGGGGTCGCTGCTCGGGCTCGCAGGTGAACAGGGAGAGGACTACGAAGGAGCGTTCCTCGGGCGGAAGTGCCGGTTCATTCATGGCTGCTCCTCTTGGGGATGACGTTCACTGGCGCGCCATCCCCAGGCCTTGCCGGTCCTCCATGGAAGCGCTGCGGCGGTCGTCGAGGAGGGCAAAGCCGCGGTTCACGCCGGTGTCGACGCGCTCCAGGTAGACGCGCAGCACCGCCTGGCGCTCGGGAGGGAGATCGGGGATCACGTCCCGCAGCAGCGCGCGCATGCGCCGCATCACCTGGATGGAACCGGCGCCGTAGTAGCGGATCTCCTCCAGCGCCAGGCTGACGAGGTCCTGCCAGCGCGGGCAGGGAAAGGCCACGCGCAAATTGCCGGCAGAGTCGTAGAGCCGTCCCGCTTGCAAACGGCGGTTGCCCAGGCAGCGCAGCAGGTCCTCGATGTAGTCCAGGGCCTGCACCGCGGTGGTGGGATCGTTGATGGCCGGGGAGAGCGCCTTGATGGCGATGTCCACCAGCAGGCGGAGGGCGTACTTCGGGTCCTGCTCGAAGGTGCGCTCCGGTCCCAGCAGGATGGCCTTGCGCAGGCCGGCCTCGGCAATGGGGGCTTGGCCGCCACGCACGTGCAGCAGGGGCGCACCGTCCATGGTGGCTTCCCCGACCGATTCGACCATCTCGATCACAGCGTCGGCCTGGGTGGCCAGGCGGACCAGGGAGGCGAGGTCCAAGGCTCCGATCACCCGGGGCGCGCCAAAATGGCAGAGCGTCTGGCGGACCGGAGGGAGCATGGGTTTGACCTGGGAGGCGGGCTCCACTGCCACGCCCTCGCCCGGCCCGGCGGACAGCGGAGGATACATCTCGACGATCACCTGCCGCCCCGTCTTGCCCACGTAACTGAGCACGTTGCTGATCTTGAGCAGGGCCAGCCGCTGCACCAGGCGCGCCAGCACCATCACGCTGGCCACCACCAGCACCACCACGCACCACGAGGTCAGCAGAGGGACGCTGCCGGAATGGGCCCGGCCCACCCAGGCCAGCGCGGACAGCGCATAGATGAAAGTCGCGGTGAAGACCCCGATGGCGTGAAAGACGAAGGGGTCGCGCGAGAGCCACAGCACCAGCCGCGGCGAATAGGCGGTGGCGTTGAACTGCATCATCACGAAGGCCAGAGAGAAGACGATGCCGGTGAGCGCCATCATGCCCGAGGCCACCGAAGAGAAGATCCCGATGGCGGCTTCGGCACTGAGGGCCGAGAACTGGCCGGGGAAGAAGCGGACTTCGAGCCGAGGGAAGGCCATCCCGAAGGCCAGCGCGGCCAGCGCATAGCCCATCGGGATCCACCAGAAGGACTCCCCAAAAGCGTGGCGGCGCCTCAGCGTCTTCATGTGACCGCGACCTCCCAGGCCGCCGGAAAAGGCAGCCTCGGCGGAGCGGGGCCCGTGGAAGAGGGCCGGAGGAGGGGCGGCTTCGCCGGCGCTCCCTCCTCCGGGTTGGAAGATCAGGTCAGCGGACCTGCTGGACCTCCTTCAGGCTGGGCCACGGGGCCTGCCACAGGACCTTGGCATCGATCGCCTCGTGCGGATACAGGCGCAGCGACTGCAGGTCGGCGGGCTGCATCACGATGTCCACGCGGCGGTTGTAGGCCAGCCACCGGGTGCGCGGGCTGCTCGACAGCTTGGCTTCCGGAAGCGCCGGATGCTGCGCGTCGAGCTCCGCCACCATGGTCTTGTCGAGTGGCTTGCTCTTGCCGAAGAACTGGATCTCGATCTTGTCGGCAGCGATGCCCTGCGCCACAAGATAGTCCTTGACCCGGTTCGCGCGGCGCTCGCTCAGCTTCAGGTTCGCCTTGGTGGTGTCGCGCGGATCGGTGTAGCCGGCGATCATGAGCTTCGCCTCCGGCGTGTGCTGGAGGTAGATGCGGAAGATCTCGGCCACGCGCTCCAGTTCCTTCTGCTGGCTGGCCACCAGGCCCAGGTCGGGATGACGCCGGTCCGGGTAGCCGGTGGGGAAGAAGATGCTGACCAGGTTGGTTTCGATCAGGCCTCCCAGGTGCACGTTGGCCGTCTTGCTGTCCGAGCCGCCGCAGACGTTGGTGGAGGCCAGGGTGTAGGTCTTGGTCTCATCCACCTTCCCGATCTGCATCTTCTCGGGCACGGGCGCGACCTCCGTGTTCCCGTTGACGTTCACGTTGCCCACCGGCTGCAGCGTGACCGCGTCGGCATGGGCGGTGGTCCAGTTCAGCTCCGTCTTCTCGTT
Organism: Terriglobales bacterium; assembly: GCA_035624475.1. Lineage (NCBI taxonomy): Bacteria > Pseudomonadati > Acidobacteriota > Terriglobia > Terriglobales > Terriglobales bacterium. Next base: position 22,646 of record DASPRL010000302.1, on the reverse strand, counting down.
GACCAGCACCTGCTCGCCCACCTTCAGGTAGGTGACTTCCGGCTTGGCGGAGGTCAGCGAGGACTGGATCGTGGGGTCGACGGCGACGGTCTGGGACTGCTTCACCCAGCCCCCGGGTCCGACAGCCGCGAAGTTGTAAGTGGTGGTCTTGCGCGGCGAAACCGTCTCGTCGCCCTGGGCGGCCGGCACCGGCTTGGCGGCGGCGTCGGCGGTCATGGTGGCATCGACGGTCTCGAGCGAGGACCAGGCCAGCTTGGCCGGATCATTGCAGAAGATCTGGCCGGGCGTGGCGGTGAACTGGCCGCTCGGCGGAGCCACCACCACTTGGGCGCTGGCGGCTCCCGCATCGAAGCGCGGCCGGGCGATGGGCTTGCCGGCATCCGGCCACGGCTGCATCTCCGTCTTGCCGCCCTTGTGCAGCCAGAGGATGGTCCGCATGTTGGGCTCGATGGTCACCGGGCCGGAGAACAGTTCCGTGCCCCTCCAGGTGACGGTCACCTGGTGCGTGCCCGGGGGCAGGATCAGTTGCTGGGACCAGAAGATGTGGTTGTTGAACTCATCGCCGTGTCCCACGAAGTAGTCCGGGGTCTTGCCGTTGACCAGGACGGCGTTGCGTCCCCCGCCTTCGATCTGCAGGGCGCCGAAGGGCCCCTTGACGGCCTCACCCTTGGGAACCAAGGAGAAGCTCATCTCGGGATTCTTCCCCGGCTTGGCGTCGATCTCCTGGACCTGCGGCGCGTAGCCGTAGTTGTAGACGCCGATGGTGTGTTTGCCGGGGGTCATGAACACGTCCCGGGTGTTGTTGCCGATGGGGGTTCCGTCCAGGAAGACGTAGGCCTCGGGCGGGTGAACCTTGACCTTGACCCGCGCTTCCTGGGCAAACGCCGCCACGCCGAAGACCACCACCAGCAGCAGTGCTAGTGTCATCCTCTTGTACGACATGGTTGCCTCCCTAAGGGTGTGGATTTCCGCTCTGGGTGCTCGTGTCACTCGGTGTCCGTCTCTTGCTCCGTTACCGTTGCTTCGTTTACGGGCGGACAAGCAGCCGGGCTGCCTGCCCGCCCCTGGTTGTGGAACGGCCGCTTGGGGAGGCGGACTCTCTCACGACTTCTGGCCCTGAACCGGCGCCTCTCGCATGACGGCTCGGCCGCGCGGCCGGGAGGATCTCCCGGCCCCGGGGCAGTCCGCGCGCACAACGCGCTCCATACCCTGAATGCTAGGAACACTTGCCCCTTCCGCCTACTGACAAAATTGCCAGTCCCGCCACAAATTTTGCCGAAGGGATTCCGGAGCTAGCGGCGGGCCGGCGGCGTGCTTCCTGCCCTGAGAAGGAGCGGCTTCCCAAAACGGGAAACGGCCCGGCAGTTTTCCACATCACACGCATCTGTGTTCGGCGCACTTTACTGGGCGGCGATTCGGGGCGAACCTTGTCCACGTGGAAGCCCGGCCACTCCCTCCGTGGCTCTCCTAGGGCGACGTCGATGAAGAAGAGCGGGTCAACCCGCCGTCCTGGGCCCCCGCAGGCGTTCCACTCCTGGACGCTGGGCCATCGTGTCGCGTTGGAAACCCTGATCTCCGACCTCTCCGCCAGCCTGGTCGATCTGCCCGCGGGCGCCGCCGAGAAGAGGATCCACCGTGCCTTCGAGGAGATGCTGGAGTTCTTCCGCCTGGACCGGGTCTCGTTGTGGGAGTTCTCCCAGGACCGCTCGCAGATGATCCTGCTGCACAGCCGTCACTCCAAGGGCACGCCCAGCGCCCCCGCGCGGGTCAGTGCCCGCGACTATGATTGGACGGCGAGCCGCCTGCTGCGCGGCGAATCCATCCTGGTGCACGGGCCGCACCAGCTCCCGGAAGCCGCCTCCGCGGTCAAGGAGTTCCTCTCCCAGCAGGGCATCCGCTCCTGGATGGCCCTGCCCCTGCGCCGCGAGGGCGCCGTCTTCGGCGCCCTGGTCTTCGTCTCCCTTCGCCGCGAGATCCACTGGGACCGCCGCGTCATCGCCCGGCTGCAGACCGTCGCCGACATCTTCGGCAGCGCCCTGGCCCGCTACCGCGCCGAGCAGGCCTTGCGCCAGAGCGAGGTGCTGAAAACCTCGGTCCTCAACTCCATGGAGAGCCAGGTGATCGTGGTGGACCGCGAGGGCGTGGTCCTCGCCACGAACCGGGAGGTCGCGGATTTCTGCCCGGCGCAGTCGTGCTCGGAGTGCGTGAAGGTCGGAGCCGACCACCTGGCGGAACTGCATCGCTGCGCCCAGCCGGGCAACACCACGGTGCAGGACATCGTGAACGGCGTCCAGGCTGTGCTTCGCGGCGCCCGCCCGATCGCTGAGCTGGAATATCAGGTCCAGAGCGGGGCCCGGCAGCGCTGGTTCAGCACGACGGTGACCCCGCTGACGGGCAGCGAGCGCGGCGCCGTCATCGTGCACCGCGACATCACCAGCCGCAAGCGCGCGGAATCGGAGCTGCGCGAGAGCGAGGACCGCTTCCGCAAGCTGGCCGACGAGGCCCCGGTGATGATGTGGACGCGGGACGCGGAGGGCGACTTCATCCACGTCAACCAGTACGGGCTGGAGATGACGGGCTGGCGCGCCGAAGACTTCACCCTGTCCAAGTGGATGGCGGCCATCCATCCCGACGATCTGCAGAAAAACTTCACCGTCTGGGCCCAGGCCATGGACGCCCGCCAGAAGTACATGCTGGAGTACCGCTACCGGCACGCCAGCGGCCAGTACCGCTGGCTGCTGGCCTGCGGCATGCCCCGCTACCTGGCGGACGGCAGCTTCGCCGGCTATGTCGGCATCGGGGTGGACATCCAGGACAAGAAAGAAGCGGAGCAGGCCCGCCAGGAGCTGGCCGGACGCCTGCTCCGGGCCCAGGAGGAGGAGCGCGCTCGCATCGCCCGCGAATTGCACGACGACATCGCCCAGCGCCTGGCCCTGCTCACCATCCGCCTGGGACAACTGGAGAAGGAAGCTTCCCTGGCGGAAGACGCGGAGCGCGTCGCCGACCTGCGCCGCCAGGCCAAGCAGCTCTCCCTGGACGTCAGCCACCTCTCCCACCTGCTGCACTCTTCCTACCTGGAGAACCTGGGGCTGGCGGCGGCGGTGGAGAACCAGTGCCGGGAAGCGGCCAAACTGCATCACCTGGAGATCGAGTGCAAGGTGCGCGACCTGCCGCGGATGTTCGACCACGACGTGGCCCTGAGCCTGTTCCGGGTGCTGCAGGAGGCCCTGCGCAACATCATCCGACACAGCCATGCCGACAAGGTGCAGGTGGATCTGCTGGCCGATGCCGCCGGCATCCATCTGCGCGTCAGCGACGACGGTGTGGGTTTCGATCCCGCCGCGCCCGGCAACCGCGAAGGGCTGGGGCTGGTGAGCATGCGCGAGCGCCTGCGCCTGGTGGGCGGGAGCCTGACCGTCACCTCGCAGCCCGGGCGTGGCACCCGCGTCGAGGCCCGGGCCCCGCTGGCGCACCTCGACCGCCATGCCCCGGCGCACGCCCCCGACATTCTGGAGAAGGCAGGATAGGAGGAGCCATGAACCGCCATCACGGAGCCCGCCTGCTGCTGGCCGACGATCACACCCTGGTGGCAGAGGCCTGCAAGAGCCTGTTGGAGCCCGAGTTCCAGGTGGTGGGCATCGTCCCCGACGGCCGCGCCCTGCTGCGCGCCGCCCTGGAACACCGCCCCGACGCTGTGGTGGTGGACGTGGGCATGCCCCTGCTCAACGGGCTGGACGCGGGCGAGCAGATCAAGCGCCTCCTGCCCGCGGTCAAGCTGGTCTACCTGACCATGGAGGCGGCCCCGGAACTGGCGGCCGAAGCCTTCCGCCGCGGAGCCTCCGGCTACGTGCTCAAGAGTGCGGCAGCGGAGGAACTGGTCACAGCTCTGCGCCGGGTCCTGCGCGGCGAGTCCTACCTGTCTCCCCAGCTCACCAAGGAGACGGTCAACTTCCTTATCCGGACGCGCAAACCGGGGCTGCGGGAAAGGCGCATCACCAAGCGCCAGCGCGAGGTCCTGCAACTGCTGGCCGAAGGCCGCTCCATGAAAGAGGTGGCGAGCGTTCTGGACCTGAAGCCGGGGACGGTCGCCTTCCACAAGTACCGCATCATGGAGAGCCTGGGAGTGAAGACCAACGCCGAGCTGCTGCAGTACGCCATCAAGCAGCACATGATCCCTTCCTGAATCGGGCCGCCGACCGGCTCCTCGAGCCGCAAAAGCCAGCAGTTTTGCCAGTAGGCAGATTGCGGCGCGTCCAGTTAGCCTCTAAGCGTGCCACCCTGCCAAGAGGGGGTCATCCGTGGTGGAGCACGCCTTTTACGAGCGGAGCGGAGACCCGGTCGCGGTGACCTCGCGCCCCCGCGTGCTGCTGGCGGACGACAATCCCGAGATCCTGGACACGGTCGCCGAGATCCTCAAGCGGGAGTGCCTGGTGCTGGAGGCGGTGCTGGACGGGCAATCGGTACTGCGCGACGCCCTCACCCTGCGCCCCGACGTCATCGTCCTGGACATCTCGCTGGGCGACCTGACCGGCATTGAAGTGGCCCGGCACCTGCAGGAGATGGGGTGCAGGGCCAAGATCGTCTTCCTCACCGTTCACGAGAATCCCGACTTCATCCGCGCCGCCTTCGAGGCCGGCGCCAGCGCCTACGTCTTCAAGTCCGCCCTGGGCACCGACCTGATCGAAGCCATCGAGGCGGTGAATGCGGGGGAGACCTTCATCTCCTACATCTCCTGAGCGAGGCCGCGTGAGCGAAGGGTTCCTCTACTCGGGCAACGAGTGGGTGCTGCTGCTGGTCTTCCTGGCCGGCATCCTGGCCGTGGGCGAAGTCGGGTTTCGCCTGGGACGCCGCGCCGACGCCAGCCTCCGCGAGAAGGCCAAGTCCCAGGTGACGGCGGTGGAGGCCGGGCTGCTCGGCATCCTGGGGTTGCTGCTGGCCTTCACCATGTCCATGGCCGTCTCCCGCTTTGAGATCCGCAAGCAACTGGTGCTGGAGGAGGCCAATGCCATCGGGACCTCCTACCTGCGCACGCGCGTGCTTCCCGAGCCGCAGGGCCCCGAGCTCGCCGGGCTGCTGCGCCGCTACTTGGAGGTGCGGCTGCAGTCGGCGAGCGGGAGCCCCAGCCCCCAGGGCCTCGCCGCCCAGAGAAGAGAGGCGGAGCGCCTGCAGGCGGAATTCTGGTCGCGGGCGGCCGATTACGCCCAGAAGGATCCCAACCCGGTCAAGGTGGGGCTGCTGCTGCAGTCCTTGAACCAGGCCATCGACTTGGAAGCCGCCGGCTGGATGGCGTTTCACAACCACGTGCCCGCGACCGTGATCTGGGCGGATGCGCTGATGAGTCTGCTGGCGGCGCTGCTGGTGGGATACGGCGCCGGCCTGGAGGGGCGGCGGCAAGTGCTCCCGCAGTGCCTGCTGGCCCTGGCCATCACGCTGGTGCTGGGCGTCATCGTCGACCTCGACCGCCCCTACCACGGCTTCATCCGGGTCAGCCAGCAGCCCATGTTCGACCTGCAGCAGCAGATGCGTCCGCCCCAGCCCTAGATTGCCTCACCGGGCCGGGCAAGGGCGATTTCCCCTCCTCTGCAAAAACTGCTAGTTCCGCCGCTCGCCGCTCTCTCCTAGCTTAGACGTAGCCAGGAAGGCGCAATTCCCGGGAAGGAGAACCATATGCCTACGGCAAAGAAGAGCATTTTGTGGACCATCGTTCTGGTGGTCCTGGTCCTGTTGGCAGTGAGCGTGGCCGCCTCGGCGCAAGGGCGCGAGATGTACCAAGCCACGGCCCTGGGGCAGGGGACCCAGATGGGGCAGCTCTACAGCGTGAACATCATCATCGAAAGCTACTCCACGGAGGAGGACCGGCAGGTCCTGATCGAGGCCTTCACCCAAGGCAAGAACGATGGCCTGGTTAATGCCATCAGCAAGATGCCGTCCAAGGGACGGATCGCCATCACCGGCACCCTGGGCTACGACATCAAGTACGTGCGGGCATTTGCCACGCCCACCGGCAAGAAGATCCGCATCGCTACCGATCGCCCCCTGCGTTTCGGGGAACTGTGGCGCGACAACCGCTCCACCGACTACAGCCTCTCGGTCATCGAGCTGGACATCAGCGACGTCAAGGGGCAGAGCGGCGGCGTCCTTATCCCGGCGGCCAAGCTTCTGATCAGTAAAGAAGGGGAGTTGACGATCGAGGCCTACCAGAACCCCTGGAAGCTGACCAACGTCATGGCGCGGTGAGCATCGGCGCTGGGCCAGGAAAAGAGGTGGAAGCATGTTGCTCGGAATGCTGGCGGCGCTGGCGGGCCTAGTCTTCGTCGGGCTCCTGCTGTACGGCGCCTACCGCGAGACCGGGGAGGAGTGCCGGTCGGAGTCCTGGAACCATCGCGGCGCTGCCTGAACCGGGAGCATGCGGCGCATCCGGCCGGGCGAGGGAGGGGACCATGCATTCGAGAAGAAGAAGCGCCCGCGCAGTCCTGGGCCTGGCCGCCGCTGTCCTCGTGCTGGCGGCGAGTGCTGTCGCCTTCGCCCAGGGCAAGCACCAGACCTTCGGCGCCACGGCGGTGGGCGAAGGGTCTTACCTGGGCAAGACCTTCAACGTCACCATCATCCTCGAGAGCTACTCGACGGCCGAAGACCAGCAAGTCCTGCTGGACGCCTTCGCCCAGGCGGGCAACCAGGGCGTGGTCAACGCGCTCGCCAAGATGGGCTCCAAGGGGCACATCGCCATCACCGGTACCCCGGGCTACGACATCAAGTATGCCCGGGAGTTTTCTTTGCCCGACGGAGGCCGCAGGATCCGCCTGGTGACCGATCGCCCCATCACCTTCGGCGAAATGTGGAGCGACAGCCGCGCCACCGGCTATACCCTGTCCGCGCTCGAACTCGAACTCCGCCCCGGCCAGGACGAGAGCCGCGGCACCCTGGTGCCCGCCTGCCAGTTCTCCATCAGCAAGGAGAAGGAACTCACCATCGAGGCCTACGCCGACCCCTGGAAGTTGACGGACGTCGTCGTCTGGTAGCCGCGATCTTTCGCCCAAGAGCGCAGCACGCGGAAGGGAGTTTCAGTCCCCTGCCGCCGCGTGCAGGGGCACGGTGACCGTGATCTCGGTGCCGGCGCCGGGCCGGGAACTCACGTTCAGGCGGCCGTGCACCAGGCGCAGCCGCTCGCGCATGCCCAGCAGCCCGATGCCGTGGCTGCCGGGCAGGGCCTCCGGGTCGAAGCCGCGGCCATCGTCGGCGATGCGCACCACGATGGCGCCCTCGCCGCGGCGCAGCGAGATTGCGGCATGGCTGGCGGCGCTGTGCCGCATGACGTTGCCCAGCGACTCCTGGATCACCCGGTAGAGGCACAGGGTGGTGTCGGCGTCCAACTCGGCCGGCATGTTCTCCTCTTCCACCTCCACCTGGATGCCGTAACGCAGCGCCACTTCCTTGCAGAACTCGCGCACCGCCGGCAGCAGCCCCAGGTGGTGCAGCTTGGAAGGATGGAGGCGGTGGGCGATGTTGTGGACTTCAGCCGCGATCTCGGCCGCCTGCGCGGAGAGATCGTGGAAGCGGGCGCGGTCGCCGGGCGCGGCTTCTTCCCGGTTGAGCTGGTCGAGTTCGATGGAGTGCAGGGCCAGGAGCTGGGTGACGTCGTCGTGCAGCTCGCGGGCAATGCGCTTGCGCTCGTCCTCCTGGGCGCCGATCAGCTTGCCGCTCAGCCGCCGCAGTTCCTCCACCAGCTTGCCGCGATGGCGCCGCTCCAACAGCAGCAGCGCCAGCAGCACCGCCTGCACCACGAGCACGGGAGCGAGCAGCGCCAGTTGCAGCCAGTTTTCCCGCCAGAAGCCCGATGCCAGCGACAGAAGCAGACAGCCTGCGCTCATGGACCTTCGACCTTGTTGGCGTCGCGCGCCGGCGCCCAGGCCTGGGGCCGGCGTGCCCGGCCAGCTTCCGATGGTCGCACCGCCGTTCCGCCCTGTCCGTGACTGGGCTCACTCGGACCTGTGACGGCGGGGCGGCCACCCGGCTCCGGGGGCGGTCGCCCGCTCAGGCGGCGGGCTCACCTGCGGAAGCGGCGGCTTCCCGCTGGTAGGCCTTGAGGGCCGCGCGCAGCGTGGGGAAGACCCGGGTGCCGGTGGTGTCCGGTTGCAGGCGCCGCTGGTCGCGCCACTGTTGCCACTCCGCCTGGCGCCCGGCGGCAACAAAGATGATCTTGCGCGCCCGCATCACCGCCAGCAATTCGTTCGCCGCCTGGATGCCGGTGGCGTCCATCATGGTGACCGGGATCATGTCCACCACGAACCATTTCAGCCCCGCGCCGGCGGCCTCCACGGCATCCAGCACCTGCCGCTTGAAGTAGGGCGCATTGAAAAAGACGACCGGAGCGTTGAAGCGGAACAGCAGCAAGCCGGGGATGGTCCGCGCCTCGGCGTGACGCTCGATGGAGTGCAGGCCGGGGTAGCCCTCCACGGCGCCCAGGATCTCGACCTTGGGCCGCGCCACCAGGCGGATGAAGCGCACCAGCGCCAGCACCACCACGACCGCGATGGCCTGGATGGCCCCCACCGCGACCACCCCCAGGGTGGCCATGAGGGAGAGGGCCAGCTCCTGGCGGTCGATGCGGTAGAGCAGGCGCAGGGAGCGCACATCCGCCAGCGACAGTCCCGCCTTCACCAGCACCGCGCCCAGGGCGGCGATGGGGACGTACTGCAGCGGCTGGGTGAAGAACAGGAGCACGACCGCCACCGCGGCGGCGGCCACCAGCCCGGTCACCTGGGTGCGTCCGCCGCTGGCGTCGCTCATGGCGGTGCGGGAATCGGCGCCGCTGATGGCGAAAGCCTGGGAGAGGGCGGCGGCGAGGTTGGCCGCGCCCAGGGCGGCGAACTCCCGGTCGGTGTCCACGTCGTAGCCGTTCTTGGAGGCGAAGCTGCGCGAGGTCAGCATCATGCTGGAGAAGCTGACCAGCGCCACCCCAGCGGCTTCGGCGAGGAGCTCGGGCAGGAGCCGGCCGGGGAAGTGAGGAAGCTGCAACGACGGCAGGCCCGCGGGCACCGCGCCGATGGTCTGCACGCCCAGCGCCTCCAGGCCGAGCAGCTTGACCGCCGCTGCGGCCACGGCCATGGCCACCAGCGCCGCCGGCAGCCGCCGCAGCCAGCGCGAGGCCGCGGCCAGCACCACGAAGGTGCCCGCGCCCACCGCCAACGTCGGCCCGTGCGTCAGCCCCAGCTTGAAGGCGAATTCCAGCAAGCGCGGAACGATCCCTCCCGCCGCGATGCTGAAGCCGAAGATCTTGCCGATCTGGCCCAGCACGATGCTGAGCGCGATCCCGTTCAGGAACCCCACCAGGATGGGCTTGGAGAGGAAATCCGCCAGCGCTCCCAGCCGCAGGAAGCTGGCCCCGATGCAGAAGACACCCGCCAGGAAGGCCAGCGTGACCGACAGGGACAAGTACAATTCCTGGTCGCCTCCCGCGAGGGGCGCGACCGCGGCCGCCACCAGCGCGCAGGTGGCCGCGTCCGGGCCCACGATCAACTGCCGCGAGGTGCCGAACAGCGCATAGGCGGCGAGCGGCAGGATGCTGGCGTACAAGCCCACCGCGGGATTGAAGCCGGCCAACTGCGCATAGGCCACGCCCACCGGCAGGGCGACGGCGGCCACTGAAAGTCCCGCCACCACATCATGGGGGAAGTCGGCGCGCCGATAGGCCAGCAGCTTGGGCAGGCCGGGCGCGAGCCGGCCCAGCCGCTCTCCCCAGCCCTTTCCCGGCGGCTTTTCCGCGTCTCCCATCGTCATGCCACTCCTCGCGCCTCGGGTGCCGATGTCAGTACTTCTGGGGAATGACCTTGAGGCGCCGCGCCGGCTCCACGTATCCCTTCGCCTTCTGCCGCTTGGGTAGCTTCTGCTTCTCGTGCGGCGCGTCCTTGTAGGGGATCCGGCTCAGCAGGTGAGCCATGCAATTGAGGCGGGCACGGCGCTTGTCGTCGGCGGGCACGATGTACCAGGGCGCGAAGTCGGTGTCGGTGGCGGCCAGCATCTCGTCCCGCGCGCGCGAATAGTCGAACCAGCGGCGGTGCGACTCCAGGTCCATGGGACTGAGCTTCCAGATCTTGCGCCCATCGTGGATGCGCGCCTCGAAGCGCCGCGTCTGCTCCTTCTGGCTGACCTCGAACCAGTACTTGATGAGCTGGATGCCGCCATCGACGATCGCCTTCTCCATCTCGGGGCAGAGCCGGAAGAAGTTCTCGACCTGGTTCTCCGTGCAGAAGCCCATCACCCGTTCCACCAGGGCGCGGTTGTACCAGCTGCGGTCGAAGATGACCACCTCGCCGGCGGCCGGAAAGTGCTGCATGTAGCGCTGCATGTAGAGCTGGGTCTTCTCGCGCTCGCTGGGAGCGGGCAAGGCCGCCACCCGGAAGACGCGCGGGCTCACGCGCTCGGTGATGCGCTTGATGACGCCGCCCTTGCCGGCGGCGTCCCGACCCTCGAAGATGACGATGATCTTCAGGCCCTTGTACTTCACCCACTCCTGCAGGCGCACCAGCTCGATCTGCAGCTTCTCCAACTCCTTCTCGAACTGCTTGCGCTTCATCTTGGGGGCGTGCCCGCCGGTGATCGGGACTGCCGTGGCTGCGGTCATTGTTCCCATCCTCCTCCCAGGGCGCGGTAGAGCTGCACCATGGCCAGGCGCTCGTTGAGTTCCGCCTGCGCCAGGCCGATCTGCGCCGAGAAATAGCGCGTGTCGCTGTCCAGCACCTCCAGGTAACTGGTGACGCCCCCGCGGTAGCGCATGTCGGAGAGCTGGACGGCATCTTGGGCCGCCCTTGTGAGCAAGGACTGCTGCTCGCGTACCTCCTGGTTCTTGCGGTAGGCGATCAGCGAGTCGGAGACCTCGCGGAAGGACTGCTGGATGGTGCTTTGGTAGACCAGCACCGCTTCCTGCTTCTGGGCCTCGGTCAAGCGCACGTTGGAGCGGATGCGGCCGCGATTGAAGATGGGCTGCAGCAGTTGCCCGCCGAAGCTCCACAGGCCGGCCGGCCCGGTGAACAGGCTGGTGAGGGCGGAGCTCTGGAAGCCTCCCACCGCGGTCAGCGTGATCTGCGGGAAGTAGGCGGCCCGGGCCACGCCGATGCGGGCATTGGCGGCCACCAGTTGCTGCTCGGCCGCCTGGATGTCAGGGCGCCGCTCCAGCAGCGCCGAGGGTAGGCCGGCGGGCACCGTGGGCGGGATCCGGGTGTCGACCAGCGCTTTGCCCCGCGGGATGGGCTCTGGGTTCTGCCCCAGCAGGACGCTGATGAAGTTCTCTTGCTGCTCGATGCGGCGCTCCAGGTCGGGAATGGCGGCGGCGGCTTGGTAGACGAGCTGCTCCGACTGGCGCACGTCCAGCATGGAGGTCACGCCGCCCTGGGCGCGCACCTCCACCAGGCGCAGCGACTCCTGGCGCGAGGCCAGCGTGCGCTTGGAGATCTCCAGCTCCAGGTCGAGCTCGCGCAACTGGAAGTAGGCCGTGGCGACATCGCTGACCAGGGTGGTGCGCACCGCACGCTGCCCCCACTCCGTGGCCAGGACGTCGGCGCGCGCCGCCTCGGTGGCACGCCGGAACTTGCCCCAGAAGTCCAGCTCCCAGGCCAGGCCCACGCTGGCCTGCAGGGTGCTGGTCTCGATGGGCGGCGTGCCCAGGCTCTGGGGGAAGCGCTGGTTGAAAGCGGAGGCGCTGCCGGTGATGGTGGGCGTCTGGTCGGCGCGGGTGATGCCCAGCACCGCCTGCGCCTGCAGGATGCGGGTGGCGGCGATGCGCAGGTCGTAGTTCTGCTCCAGGGCCGTGCGCATCAGCTTCTGCAGTTCCTCGTCCTGGAAGACGGTCCACCATTTCTCTTCCGCGAAAGCCGCCGCCTGCTTGTCGGCGTCGGGAGCCAGGCCGCGGTACTCGCCGGGGACGGTGACCGCGGGGCGCTGGTAGTTGGGGCCGACGGTGCAGCCGGTCAGGAGAAGCAACGTGATCGCTAGCAGCCAGCGCGGGCGCCTCATGCGGGTGTCCTCCCATTGGCGATGGGGCCGGGCGCCGGGGCCTCGGCCTGGCCGCGGTGCGCCAGCCGCTCCACCACGTCGAAGCTCACCGGGATGAGGAAGATGGCGATGATGGAGGCCGCCAGCATGCCGCCGATGACGGCGGTGCCCAGCACCCGGCGCGAGATGGCGCCCGCCCCCGCCGCTGTCCACAGCGGCACGCAGCCCAGGATGAAGGCGAAGGCGGTCATCAGGATGGGGCGCAGACGCAGGCGGGCCGCGGTCAGCGCCGCCTCCTGGATGGACTTGCCCTTCTCGTACTCCATCTTGGCGAACTCCACGATGAGGATGGCGTTCTTGGCGGCCAGCCCGATCAGCATCACCAGCCCGATCTGCGCGTACACGTTGTTCTCCAGCCCGCGCATCCACAGGAACAGGAAGGCGCCGAAGACCGCGATGGGCGTCCCCAGCAGCACGCTGAAGGGCAGCGACCAGCTCTCGTACTGCGCCGCCAGGATGAGGAAGACGAACAGCAACGACATGCCGAAGATGACCCAGGCGGGCACGCCCTCCGCCGCCTTCTTCTCCTGGTACGACATGCCCAGGTAGTCGAAGCCCATCTCCGGCGGCATGGTCTCCTTGAACACCTCTTCCAGCGCCGTCATGGCCTGGGTGGAGCTGTATCCGGGGGCGGCGCTGCCGTTGATCTGGACGCACTTATAGAGGTTGTAGCGCAGGGTGAACTCGGGGCCGGCGCGATCCTGGATGCGGGTGACCGCGCTCAAGGGCACGGGCTGGCCCTGATCGTTGGTCACGTAGAACTGGCCCACGTTGTCGGCGCGCGTGCGGTAGTCCCCCTCGGCCTGTACGTAGACCTGCCACTGGCGCCCGAAGCGGTTGAAGTAGTTCACCAGCACCCCGCCCATGAAGGCCTGCATGGTCTTGTAGACGTCGGAGAGCTGCACCCCCTGGGCGATGGCGCGGGCGCGGTCTACGTCCACGTAGACCTGCGGCACCGTGGGCAAGGCGGTGGTGCTGAGCCCGGCCAGCTCCGGGCGCTTGCGCGCGGCTTCCATGAACTTACGGGTGTTGGCGGTCAGGAAGGTCAGGTCCTTGCCCGAGCGGTCCTCCAGCATGAAGGTGAAGCCCCCGGAGGTACCGACCCCGGGAATGGCGGGTGGGGGGAAGGCGAAGGCCACCCCTTCGGTCACTTGGGAAAGCTCCCGGTTCAGGTGCAGCTTGATGGCCTCGTACTGCTCCTCGGGTTCCTTGCGCTCCGCCCAGTCCTTCAGCGTGATGAAGAAGAAGGAGCTGTAGGTGTTCTGCACTCCGCTCAGCAGGCTGTAGCCGACCACTGAGGTCACGGACTGGACGCCGGGGGTCTTGCGGATCATCTCCTCGATCTTCTTGGCGGCCTCGTCGTTGCGCTGCAGGGAGGCGGCGTCGGGCAACTGCACGCCCGCGTAGATGAAGCCCTGGTCCTCGTCGGGCAGGAAGCCGGCGGGCAGGCGTGAGCCGAACACGCCCGCCAGCACCGCCACTCCCAGCAATAGCAGCATGCTGAAGCCGGCCTTGTGCACCAGCACCCCGCACCAGGAGACGTAGCCGTCCGTGCTCTTTCCGAAGACCTTGTTGAAGCCGCGGAAGAACGCGCCCAGCGGCCCGCGCGCCTCTTTCCGCGGCCGCAGCAGCAACGCCGACAGCGCCGGGCTGAGCGAGAGCGCGTTGAAGGCGGAGAACAGCACGGAGATGGCGATGGTGATGGCGAACTGCTGGTACAGGCGTCCGGTGATCCCGGGGATGAAGGCGGTGGGCACGAACACCGCCGCCAGGATCAGCCCGATGGCCACCACCGGCCCCGAAACCTCCTCCATGGCTTTGAAGGCGGCATCCTTGGGCGTCATGCCGTGCTCGATGTGGTGCTCCACCGCTTCCACCACCACGATGGCGTCGTCCACCACCAGCCCGATGGCCAGCACCAGCCCGAACAGCGAAAGGGTGTTGATGGAGAAGCCCAGGAAGGGGAAGACCATGAAGGTGCCCACCAGGGAGACAGGCACGGCCATCAGCGGGATCAGCGTCGCCCGCCAGCCCTGCAGGAAGATGTACACCACCAGGATGACCAGGAGGAGGGCCTCGAACAGCGTCTTCTGGATCTCCTTCAGGCCCTCGGTCACCGCCAGGGTGGTATCCAGGGCGATGTCGTATTGCAGGTCCTGGGGAAAGCGCTGCTGGGCCTCGGCCATGAGCTTGCGAACGCCGGCCGCGGCCTTCACCGCGTTCGATCCGGGAAGCTGGTAGACGGCGATGACCGCCGCCGGCTTGCCGTTAAAGCGGCCGATCAGGTTGTAGTACTGCGCCCCCAGCTCGATGCGGGCCACGTCCTTCAGGCGCAGGATGGAGCCGTCAGGATTGGCGCGGATCACGATCTGGCCGAACTCTTCCGGGGAGGGCAGCCGTCCCTGGGCGCGCACCGCGTAGGTGAAGTCCTGGCCCTTGGGCACGGGCTCGGCGCCGATCTGTCCCGCCGGGTTCACCGTGTTCTGGATCTGGATGGCGCGCACGATCTCGGGCACGGTGACGCCTAGCTTGGCCAGCCGGTCAGGCTTCACCCAGCAGCGCATGGCGTACTGCCCGGCGCCGAAGATGAAGGTGCTGGCGATCCCCGGCACCCGCGTCAACTGGTCGTTGAGGTTGATGTAGGCGTAGTTCGCCAGGAAGATGTTGTCGTAGGTGCCCTTGGGCGAGTACAGGTCGATCAGCATGAGGGGGGCGGCGGTGGACTTCTGCACGGTCACGCCCGCGTTGATCACGTCGCTGGGCAACTGCGAGTTGGCCTGGTTGGTGCGCATCTGCGACAGGATCTGGTCGGTGGAGGGGTCGGTCTTGATGTCGAAGTTGACGGTCAGCACCATGGAGCCGTTGTTGGCGTTGTTGCTGTACATGTAATTCATGTTGTCCACGCCGCTCATCTGCTGCTCGATGGGCGTGGCCACCGACTGCTCGATGGTCTCGGCATCGGCCCCCGGGTAGGTCGCTTTCACCTGGATCTCCGGAGGCGCGATGTTGGGGAACTGCGCGGTGGGCAGCCCGGCCATGGCCACCAGGCCCACGATCACCATCAGGATGGCGATCACCATGGCCACGATGGGGCGGTTGATGAAGAACTTCGACATGGCTCACTCTCCCGCGGCGCTCCCGCTCCAGGGCTTGGGCTTCACCAGGGTGCCGGTGCGCGCCTTCTGCACCCCCTCGACGATCACCTGTTCGCCCGGCTTCAGGCCTGCGGCGATGATCCACAGGGAACCCACCCGCTCCCCCACCTTGACCGCGCGCACGTCGGCCTTGTTGTCGTTGCCCACCACCGTCACCTGGTAGGTGCCCTGCACCTCCACCACCGCGCGCTGCGGCACCAGCAGCGCCCCCTTGGCCGTCCCGGTGGGGATGCGCACGCGCGCAAACTGCCCGGGGCGCAGGATGTTGTCGGGATTGTCGAAGGCGCCGGCGATGCGCATGGTCCCGGTCCTCTGGTCCACCTGGCGGTCGGCCATTTCATACCAGCCCTTGTTGGGGTAGACGCTACCGTCGGCGAGGACGAGCTGCAGGACCCTCCCGCTCTCTTCCTTGGGGATCGGCTTGCCGGCGGCGATCTGGCTGATGGTGCCGGCGACGCTCAGGTACTCCTGGTCGCTGATGGCGAAGTAGGCCTTGATGGGGTTGACCTGCGAGACGGTGGTGAGTACCGTGGTGGGCCCCACCAGGTCGCCGATCTGCCCCTTGGCGAAGCCGGCCAGCCCATCCACCAGCGAACGCACCTTGGTGAAGCCCAGGTTGAGCTGCGCCTGGTCCACCTGCGCCTGGGCCGCGTCCACCATGGCCTGGGCCGCGGCCTTCGCCTGCACGTCGTTGTCGAGCTGGGCCTGGGGGATGGCGCTCTTGGCCGCCAGGGGCGTGTCGCGTTCCACGTCCATCGTGGTCTTGGCCAGTTGCGCCTGCATCTGCGCCAGTTGCCCCTTGGCCTGTTCCAGCGCGGCCTGGAAGGGGCGCGGGTCGATCTCGAACAGCACCTGCCCCTTCTTCACCAGAGTGCCTTCGGTGTAGTCGCGCCGGATGAGGTAGCCGGTCACCTGGGGCTGGATCTGGGCGTTGACGTAGCCGTCCAGGGTCGCCACCCACTCGCCGTACACGGGCACGTCGCGCTGCGCCACGCTCACCACTTCGACTTCCGGGGCCGGGGGCGGCCCCGCGGCCTTCTTCTCGCACGCAGTCAGCGCGAGCAGGGCGGCTGCCGCCAGGGTCATGCCGGCCCAGGAGATGTACCTCCGGACCACGGGGCTTGGTAGACGAGAACCATTGGCTGGCATCCGGCCTCCTTCATCCGGCGGAAGCTGCCGGATCGGCGCGGGAGGAGGCTGCGGCGCAGCTTCTTCTCGCACCCTGAGTGACATTCT
The DNA here is from genome assembly GCA_035624475.1 of Terriglobales bacterium. NCBI lineage: Bacteria > Pseudomonadati > Acidobacteriota > Terriglobia > Terriglobales > Terriglobales bacterium. The sequence goes on along the minus strand of DASPRL010000302.1, from coordinate 6,207 downwards.
CGGGAGCGCTGCCGGAGAAGGAAACTGGGAAAAGTCACAGGTAGCCCGCAGGAGGACGCAACCCAGCCGGCTCGCGGCCCGCCTGTGACTTTTCCCAGTAGCTTTCCCGGGCGCGAACAGGTTTATTGGCGGTGATGGACCGCATCCGCATCCTGCTGGCCGACGACCACCCCGCCGCGCTCGAGGTCTTCGCGCGCATGCTGAGCGCCGACTTCGAGGTGGTGGGCACCGCCGAAGACGGCGAGGCCGCGGTGCGCTCCGCCCTGAGCCTCGTCCCCGAGGTCGTGGTCCTCGACGTCGAGATGCCTGGGCTGGACGGCTTCGCGGTCGCCCGCCGCCTGGCCGCGGCCGCCTCCCCCGCCAAGATCGTCTTCCTCACCGCCTACGCCGATCCCGACTACCTGGACACGGCGCTGCGCGTGGGCGCCTCCGCCTACGTACTCAAGGCCCACGCCGCCGAGGACCTGGTGCGCGCCGTGCGCCTCGCGCTCGAAGGACGCCAGTTCATCTCCGCCGGCGCCGGCGCCGGCAAGCGGCACGCTTGAATCGAGGTATCGAACGGGATTTCAGAGGCTGGGGTGACGGGCCGCGCGGGAGCCGCCAGCCGCGGTGGGCAGACCGAGCGCTCCGGTCACGCCAGGGTGATGAGGCGCTGCTGGCGCAGGATCTCGATCCCCGCCAGGCACAGCTTCTCCGCGGGGACGCCTGAGACTTCTCTTTCCTTTTGCCGGAATTCTGCTGCGATCTCCACCACCGTCCGGCTGCCCTCACACAGGCCCAGCAATTCGGCGGAGAGCGGGCTGAGCTGGCGGACCTCCGCCGGCCCAGCCGCCCGCTTGCGCACCGCGAGCTTCACCGGCCGGCCGGGAAGGTCCTGCAGCGGGTCCCTCTGCCGCAGCCGCCGGAGGATCTCCCGGTAGTCAGCCGGGACCTCGATCACGCTTACCCCGGGCAGCAACTGCGGGCGGCTGTCCGCAGGGATCAGGTCCTCCCTGTGCTCGGACACTTCCTCGCGAGCCGGCGCGCTGCCGCCGTCGAGCAACGCGGCTTCGCATTCCAGCAGGGCGGCGATGGCGAGCGGGGCCCGGCTCGTCTGCGGAACGTAGTCCAGCCTCAGGAAGCGGAGGAAGTCCGAAGCGAAGCTGCCGCTCGCGTAGTAGGCGGTGCGATCACCGCTGGCGAGGTCCACGCCGTTCCTGGCCCGCCACTCCTGCCATTGCTGGAAGACGTCCACGATGTCGCCGCTGTCCTGATGCAGTCCCAGGAGAAGCCAGCGGAATGCCCGCATGCCGTTCAGCAGGAAGTCGCGCAGCTCCTTGAGGAACTCGTGGTCCAGGTAGGGTGTAGGCACCGAGTAGAAGCTGGAGAAGATCTCGGGATGGCCGGCGATCATGGCGTGATCTTCCGCCTCCTGCGGCCAGCCCCGGTACGACATGTCGGCGACATCGTCGCTCAGCACCAGCGCCTCCTTCTGCTGCCGCTGGATGGGCGTCTCCGCCAGCGGCGCCAGGATGCTGAGTTGCGGATCGGCGTGGTCGTAGCACAGGGAATCCACGAAGAAGGCCGCCGAGGCGCGCAGGTCGCCGAGGGTCTCTTCGGGGAAGCCCGCCATCAGCGAGACCGCGGTGTTGATCCCGAACTGGTCGCAGGAGCGGATGCGCTCCGCGGAATCGTCCAGGACGAGCCCTTTGTCGATGATCTTCTGCATCCGCGGCGAGCCGCTCTCGATGCCGAAGAAGATGCCGCGGCAGCCGGCCCGGGCCATGAGCGCGATCAGTTCCTCGTCCACGCAGTCGGTGCGCGCGCTGCAGCCCCAGGTGAGATCCTCCCCGCTCTCGATCAGCGCCTCGCAGAACTCGATCACCCGCTTGCGGTCCACCGTGAACATGTCGTGCACCAGCTCGAAGGAGCGGATGCCGTAGGCCGCTTTCACCCGGCGCATCTCGGCGATCATGTGCCCCGGGCTCTTCAGCCGGAAGCGGCGGCGGAAGAAGTCGTTGGTCGAGCAGAAGGTGCAGGCGAAGGGACAGCCGCGCCCCAGCTCCAGGGGGAAGTGGCGGCAGAAGCGGACGTCGGGGAAGAGATGGAATGCGGGAAACGGCAGCGCGTCCAAGTCCTGGATCAGGGGCGCATCCGGGCTGCGCCGGACCTCCCGGCCAGCGCGGAAGGTGATACCGGGCACCGCCGCGAGAGCGGTGCTTCCGCCCAGCGCGCCCACCAACTCGGGCAGCGTCTGCTCCGCTTCCCCGCGCACCACCAGGTCGAGGAAGGGATAGGCCCGCAGGGTGGCGACGTCCACCACCGAGGCTTGCGGGCCGCCCAGCGCCACCACCGACTGCGGATGCGCACGCTTGACCTCGGCGGCGATGCGCAGGGTCAGCGGGTAGCTGCTGCAGACGGCGCTGAAGCCGAAGAGGTCGGAATCACGCTCGCGGAAATAGTCGCCGGCGAAGCGGCAAAAGTCGGCTTGGCCGCGCTCCGGGTCCTGCAGCCAGTCGTAGTAGACGCGATTGAGGTCGACGACCTCCGGCGCGAGGCCCTTGGCTTCCAGCACCGCGGCCAGGCTGAGGATGCCCACGGGCGCAAGCTCGCCCATGATGCGGGCGGCCTCCGCTTCACCCACGGCCGCGCCCAACTGGTTGGCCGTGGGCGCACCGATGAGACAGACCTTCATGGTGTCCCCTGACGGGCTGCGAGCGGCGCTGCCGACACACCACCGCCCGCTCGTGCTTCCGGCTGCTTCCCCACCCGGCTTAGGTGGGAGGAACCTCGCAGCCCATGTTGGTGATCAGGGTGTTCTCGAAGGCCCGCCGGAGTTCCTGGATCTGGTCGCGGGTCAAGCCCAGGTCCGGAAGGGTGCGCACCGCTTCCGGCAGTTGGTTGGCGACGTGTCTCGCCAGGGCCCGGGCCCATTCTCTTTCTGCGGCCAGGGCTCCGGGCGCGGCTTGGGCGGCGAGAGCCTTCTTGGGCATCGCCACACCCGCCAGCGCGGTAATCCCGCCGGCCATGAGTGCGCCCCGGATCACGGCGCGACGGTCCAGCTTGGAGCCGGTAGAACTGTTGGCTTCACCCTTGGGTTTCGGCATTTTCGTGCCCTCCTCACCCCCACAGAACTGGCCGCAGAGTCTATTGACCCGACCGCCTGTTGTCAAACCGGATAAGAAGCGCCGCAGCCCTCGCGCGCGGAATCGCGCACGCCGACTGGTGATAAGCTACTGAAAACACGGCCGCGGAGAGGTGCGTGAGCGGTCGAAACGGGCGGTCTTGAAAACCGCTGTGGTCGCAAGGCCACCGGGGGTTCGAATCCCTCCCTCTCCGCCAGCAAGTCAGAGGATCGGGTCGTTTCGGCTGCTGCGCCGGCGGACCTCCGCCGCGAACAAGGAGCCCCCATGAATCCGCTCACCGCCTCGCGCGAGGCGCCCGCCCGGCTCGACAGCCTGCGCTCGCCCTCAGCCTTCCTGGCCCAGCACCTGGGAGCGGCGCCGGAGGCCGCCGCGCTGCGCGCCTACGAAGCCTGGTTCGAGGCCGAGGGCCAGGCCATCTCCGACGCCGTGGACCGCGCCCGCACTCCCTGGCTGCGCATGCACGACCGCACCGGCCGGCGCGTGGACGAGATCCTCTATCCTCCCGAGTACTGGAGCATGCTGCGGCGCGGCTACCGCGCCGGCGTGATTTGGCGCGCCCTGGAGGAGCAGTCGCTGCGGCCCGCCTACCGCCTCATCTACCTCACCTCGTTCTATGATCCCGGCCTCTCCTGTCCCTACACGGTCTCGCTGGCGACCGCGCTGCCGCTGGAGAAGTACGGTGAGCCCGCGCTGAAGCAGCGCTTCCTCGCGCCCCTGCTGCGGCGCGACGATTCGGTCTGGCAGGGCGCCACCTGGATGACCGAGATCAAGGGCGGCTCCGACCTGGGCGCCAACGTGGAGACCGTGGCGCGTCCCGCCGGCGGGCACTGGTTGCTGACCGGCGACAAGTACTTCGCCTCCAACGCGGGCGCGGACCTGGCGGTGGTGGCGGCACGGCCGGAGGGCGCGGCCCAGAACGTGCGCGGGCTGGCGCTCTTTCTGCTGCCGCGGCGGCGCGAAGACGGCGCGCTCAACTACGCCATCCGTCGCCTGAAGGACAAGATCGCCACCCGCTCCGTGCCCACCGGTGAGGTCGAACTGCGTGAAAGCCAGGCTTGGCTGCTGGGTCCCGCCGAACAAGGCATCTACCTGATCCTGGAGGTGCTGAACGTCTCGCGCGTGGCCAACAGCATGGGCAGCGTGGGCGTGGCGCAGCGCGCCCTGGCCGACGCCGTCCGCTTCGCGCAGGAGCGCGTCGCCTTCGGCAAGCCCGTGCTCGAGCATCCGCTGCTGCGCCGCCAGGTGGAGGAGCGCGCGCGCGCCCTCGAAGCCGCGCTGGCCCTGGCCTGGGAGGCGGTGGAATTGCTGGACGAGGTCTGGCGCCAGCGCCCGCCCTACTCCGATCGCTATCACCTCTTCCGCCTGGTCGCGCACCTGGCCAAGTACTGGACGGCGGAGTTCGCGGCGCAGACGGGGAAGTGGTGCATGGAGGTGCATGGCGGGCTGGGCACGCTGGAGGAGTACCGCGTGGAGCGCTGGCTGCGCGAGGCCATGATCCTGGCTATTTGGGAGGGCACGGCGCACCGCCAGATCCTCGACGGGCTGGAGGTGATGGAGCGCAAGCGCGCCCACAAACTGCTCTTTCAGCATCTCGCGCCCCACGCCGCGGCCGACGAGGCGCGCGAGCTGGAAGCGCGAGTAGAGGCTCACCTGAAGCTGCCGCCGGAGCAGCGCGAAGGCGCGGCCGAGCCGCTCTTCCGCGACTTGGCCGGATTCAGCGCGCGCGCCCTGGCGCGCAAGCGCGCCGGCTGAGCGTCCGGCGGTATCACAGGCAGCGGTGACTGGAATCACCGCTCGCGGGGGCGTCCCGGCCTAGTCTAGAGTCAAGCTCGCGACCCAGGAACGGACGACGGCGCCCAGTCGCGGCGGCGCCGCAAGGAGGTCACCGTGCCCGTCAACAAGCTGAAAGATTTCCTCGACCAGCAGCGGGTCAAGTACGTGAGCATCTCTCACTCCACCGCCTATACCGCCCAGGACATCGCCGCACTCACCCACACCCCGGGGCGGGAATTGGCCAAGACGGTGATCGTGCGCATCGATGACGGCCTGGCCATGGCGGTGCTGCCCGCCTCCTTCCACGTGGACCTGAAGCTGCTCCGGGCCGCGGCCAACGCCAAGGCCGTGGGCCTGGCCACGGAGAAGGAGTTCACCGACCGCTTCCCCGAGTGCGAGACCGGGGCCATGCCGCCCTTCGGCAATCTCTACGACATGGCCGTGTACGTGGACGAGAGCCTGACCAAGGACAAGGAGATCTCGTTCAACGCGGGCTCGCACAACGAGCTGATCCGCCTGGCTTATGCGGACTTCGCCCGCCTGGTCAAGCCGGTCGTGGCGGAATTCGCCGCCCGCATGGCCGCGGCCTGAGCCGGGTCGGCTGACCTGGCGAACGGCGGCGGGTGCTTCCGATCCACGCCCCGGGCTCCCCCTGCGCTTTTCGTCCCTAGGCTTTTTTTCGCCGTCCCCCCTGTTGGGCGCAATTGCCGGAAAACACACGGGTTCCTCCCGGTCGCGCGCGCGAGTCCTGCCCCACTAGGTACTCCCCTGGGCCCTGGGGCTTGATTTTGCCGGGCCACCTGGGCTGGAATAGGCAATCGTCTTGCTGTCAGCGCGCGGCCGTCAGGCTGTCCCTTGGGCAGGAGAACAGGGTCCCGAGTCTACACGGCTTAAAAAGGAGATCAGAGAATGTATCGTAGCCTGACCCGATTGTCGTTCTTGCTAGCGGTGGTCGCGCTGGTGGCCGTGAGCGCCAGCGTGGTATCGGTGGCGCAGAGTGCCCCGGCCTCCGTGGCCTCATCGAGCCGCCCGGCGGCGGTCGCGCCGGCGCCCTACGATCCCGCCGCCGCTGCCTTCGCCACGCCCAAGCCGGCCGCTCCCGTCAGCTCCTCGCAGGGCCCGGACCCGGACCGCAAGTGGGAGTTCGAGATCCACGGCGGGGGCACGCTGAGCACCAATCCCAGCGACGGAACCGCGGCCCTGCCGGCGGCAGCGACGCCCTTCACCACCGCCCTCTTCGGCGGCGGCAGCAGCCGCCAGGTGCCCTCCTGGTTCTTCGGGGACGGCGCCGTCCTCTTCAACCAGGTAG
>DASPRL010000301.1 GCA_035624475.1 Terriglobales bacterium | reverse complement strand
GGACGGCCAGGACCTTGCGATCGCCTTTCACGGGTCCCTCCGGTAGATGAGATGACAGCGTGATTAGCTTATCAGAGACGAGGCGGCTTAGGCGCGCTGGGCGCACTCGCGCGCCAGGTTGGCGAAGACCTCGCTGATGTTCTTGCGGGCGGCGGCGTCGATCAGCCGCTCGCCCACCGAGGCCAGCAGGCCTCCGATCTTCACCTCGCCGGAGTAGTGGACCACGGTCTCCCCGCCCGCGTCTTCGAGCAAGACCTTTCCCTTCCCTTCCACGAAGCCCATGGGCGCCTTGGTGTGCGAGGTCAGGGTGTAGGACTTCTCGGGGACGATGTCGGCGATGGTCATGTCACCGCTGAAGGTTCCCTTGATGGGACCCACGCCTGCCTTGATGGTGGCGCGGTAGGCATTGGGGCTGGTGGCCTCGAGCTTCTGGCAGCCGGGGATGGAGCGCTGCAGCGCGCCCGGGTCCATGAGCACGCGCCAGACGGCGGCGCGCGGGGCCGCGACCTGGTGCGAGCCCTCGATCTTCATCGGGCGCGGGCCCGCGCCTCTTCCAGGGCCCGGCGGGTGAAGACCGCGGCCAGGTGGGCGCGGTACTCGGAGGACGCGAAGTGGTCGCCCAGGGCCTCGACGCCGTCGGCGGCGTGGGCAGCGGCGTCGGCGATGGCGGCCTGCGCGCGCAGCGCCTGCTCCACCGCCGCGGCGCGGTAAGCGCGCTCGGCCACGCCGGTGATGCCCACGGAAGCGCCTTCGATCCTGCCGGCCTTGGTCTTCACCACCGCGGCCACGCCCACCACGGCGAAGCCGGAGGCGGGGTGGTGGAACTTCTTGTAGGCGGTGCCGGCGGTGCCGGTCCTGGGCACGCGCACCTCGATGAGGATCTCGTCGGGGCGCAGCGCGGTCGCGAACATCCCGGTGAAGAAGTCGCGCGCCTTGATCACGCGCTCGCCGCTCTCGCTGATGGTGACCAATTCGGCGTCGAGGGCGAGGATGGCGGCGGGATAGTCGGCGGCGGGATCGGCGTGGGCGAGGCTGCCGCCCAGGGTGCCGCGGTTGCGCACCTGGACGTCGCCGATGGCGGCGGCAGTCTCGGCCAGCAGCGGGCAATTGCGGCGCAGCAGGTCGGAGGCGGCCACGGCGGCGTGGGTGGTCATGGCGCCCAGGGCCAGGCCGTCGTGGGCCTCGCGGATGTAGCTGAGCCCGGGGATGCGGCCCAGGTCGATGAGCGCGGGCGGCTGCGCCAGACGCAGCTTCATGGCGGGCAGCAGGCTGTGTCCGCCGGCCAGCAGCTTGGCGTCCTCGCCGCGGGAAGCGAGCAGCGCCAGGGCCTCGCCCAGCGTGCGCGGAGAATCGTAGTCGAACGATGCCGGGATCATGCGTTCCTCCTGGCCGTGGCGCGGCTTGCCTTGGCGGGCTGCTCCGGCGGAGGCGCGGCCGCCGCTGGCTGGATCTTGCCGGCCTGCAGCTTCCTGGCGTCGCGGATGGCGCGCCACACGCGCTCCGGCTTGAGCGGCATGTCGAGGTTGGTGATGCCCAGGGGCGCCAGCGCGTCGCAGACGGCGTTGACCAGCGCCGGGGTCGCGCCGATGGTGCCGGCCTCGCCCACGCCCTTCACCCCCATGGGGTTCACCGGCGAGGGCGTGCAGGTGCGCTCCAACTCGAAGCGCGGCACCTGCGCCGCCTTGGGCACGGCGTAGTTCATCAGCGTGCCGGTCACGAGCTGGCCGTTCTCGTCGTAGATGACCTCTTCCAGGAAGGCCTGGCCGATGCTCTGCACGATGCCGCCGTGCACCTGGCCCTCGACCAGCAGCGGGTTGATGACGTTGCCGCAGTCGTCCACGGCGACGTACTTGTCGATCTTGATCTCACCGGTGTCGGGATCGACCTCCACCGAGATCACGTGCGCGCCGAAGGGGAAGGTGAAGTTGGAGGGCTCGAAGAAGTGGGTGGCCTCCATGCCCGGCTCCATGCCCGGGGGCAGGGTCTTGGCGCTGTAGGCCGCGCCCACCACCTCGCCGAAGGCGAGCGACTTCTTGCTGCCCTTGGGGCCGATGCGGCCGTTGGAGAAGACCATGCTCGCGGGCTTGGCGCCCAGCAGGTGTCCGGCCATGGCCGCCAGCTTCTGCTTGATCTTCTGGGTGGCGTAGAAGACGGCGGTGCCGCCCACCGCGGTAGCGCGGCTGCCGAAGGTTCCGATGCCGTAGGGCACGATGGCGGTGTCGCCGTGCACCACGTTCACGTCCTGGGGCGAGATGCCCAGTTCGTCGGCGACGATCTGCGCGAAGCTGGTCTCCTGGCCCTGGCCGTGGGGCGAGGCCCCGGTGAGCACGTTGACCTTGCCGGTGGGCTCGATGCGCACCGTGCCGCTCTCCCAGCCGCCCGCGGCCATGGCGCTCGAGGGCCCCATGGCGCAGATCTCCACGTAGGTGGAGAGCCCGATGCCGTAGTACTTCCCTTCCTTCCATCCTTGCTTCTGGCGGGCGCGCAGCTTGTCGTAGCCCGACATTTCCAGCGCGCGCTCCAGGCTCTTCTGGTAGTTGGCGGAGTCGTAGATGATCCCGGTGGAGGTGTGGAAGGGGAACTCCTTGGGCTTGGGAAAGTTCTTGCGGCGGACCTCGGCGGGATCCATGTTCAGGGCGCGGGCCGCGACGTCGACCATGCGCTCGATGATGTAGGTGGCCTCAGGGCGGCCGGCGCCGCGGTAGGCGTCGGTGGACATCTTGTTGGTGAAGACGCCGCGGATCTTGATGTCCACGGCGGGGATCTTGTAGCAGCCCACCATGAGCAGCGCGGTGAGGGTGGGGATGATGGGCGTGAGCAACTGGTGGTAGGCGCCCAGGTCGGCGAGCACGCGTGCGCGCAGCGCCAGGATGGTGCCGTCGCGCTTAAGCGCCAGCTCCACCGTGTCGACCTGGTCGCGGCCGTGGATGGTGACGGCGATGTTCTCCCGCCGTCCCTCGATCCACTTCACCGGTCGGGCGAGCTTGCGCGCCAGCCACGGCACCACCGCCTCCTCGGCGTAGACGTTCAGCTTGCTGCCGAAGCCGCCACCGACCTCGGGGGTGATCACGCGCACCGAGGTCTCCGGCATGCCCAGCAGGAGCGCGATCTGGGTGCGCAGCAGGTGCGGGATCTGGGTGGAGGACCACACGGTCAGGCGGCCTTCGCCCGGTAGCCACTCCGCCAGCACGCCGCGGGTCTCCATGGAGATGGGCGCCAGGCGTTGGTTGAGCAGGCGCTCCTTGACGGTGGCGTCGGCCTTCTTGAAGGCAGCTTCGACGTCGCCGTTTTTGAGCGGATGCACGAAGGCCAGGTTGCTCTTGTACTCGGGATAGACCAGGGCGGCGCCCTCTTCCAGCGCCTTCTCCATGTCCACCACGGCGGGCAAAGGCTCATAGTCCACTTCGACCAGTTCGGCGGCGTCGCGCGCCTGGTAGAGGGTTTCGGCGACCACGGCGGCCACCGGCTCGCCCACGTAGCGGGCCTGGCCCTTGGCCAGCGGCGGATGCGCCGGCATCTTCAGGTCGGGCAGCGCGCCGGCGCAAGGGATGTTGCCCACGCCCTCCAGGTCGCCGGCGGTGATGACCGCCAGCACGCCGGCGGCGGCGCGGGCGGCGTCGGCGTGGATGCCGCGGAGGGCGGCGTTGGCATGCGGCGAGCGCACGAAGACGCAGTGCGCCATGCCCGGGAGCTTCAGGTCGTCGGTGTAGTGGCTGATGCCCTGCACCAGGCGTGGGTCTTCCTTGCGGGGCAGACGTTTGCCCACCCATCCGGCCTGCTTCGGGGGAGCCGCTTTCGGTGCCGTCTTGGGCGAGGTCTTGGACTTGGCGCGCGCCATGGCCTACCTCCCTGCCTTGGCGGCATGCTGCCCGCCGTGCTTGCCCAGCTTGCGAGAAGCCGACTGGACGGCGTTGACGATGTGCTGGTAGCCGGTGCAGCGGCAGAGGTTGCCGCCGATGGCCTCGCGGATCTCGGCTTCCGAGGGCGAGGGCGTGCGCTCCAGCAGGTCGTGGGAGCAGAGGATCATGCCGGGAGTGCAGAAGCCGCACTGCAGGCCGTGCTCCTCCCAGAAGCCCTGCTGCAGGGCGTGCAGGCGGTCGCCCTCGGCCAGCCCTTCGATGGTGGTGACGGCGCGGCCGTCGGCCTGCACCGCCAGCAGGGTGCAGGACTTCACGGCGCGGCCGTCGAGCAGCACGGTGCAGGCGCCGCACAGCGAGGTCTCGCAGCCGATGTGCGTGCCCGTCAGCCCGGCCACCTCGCGCAGGAAGTGCACCAGCAGCAGCCGCGGCTCCACTTCGGCGCGGCACTCTTTTCCGTTGATGCGGATGGAAACCGTCTTCTTCATAGTGCTCCCAAGGTTGCAGGACGAAAGGCGGGAGAGCCCGAAAGCGGCGGCCCAGGCCATTCCTCAGAGGGCGGCCACGATAACAAAATCAGGGTGCGGGAGACAAGCGGGATGCGGCCCGGCGAGAGCCGGGCCCGCGCTCACATCTCGGGCTCGGAGGAAGGGGGCTCGGCCAGGGCGGTGGCGGTCTTGGCCGCCTGCTCGGCCAGGTGGGCCGAGACCCGGGAGCCGTGCAGCAAGCGGTGGTGCACGCAGTAGAGCGCCAGCTCCAGCCGGTCGGAGACCCCCAGCTTGTCGTAGATCTTGCGCAGGTAGTTCTTCACCACCTGCTCGGTGGTGCCCACCTCGTGGGCGATCTCCTTGTTCTTCATCCCCTGGGTGACGCAGGAGACGATGAGCATCTCCTTGTCGCTGAGATGGGTCTTGGGGCGCGGGGCGGTGAGCTGGGCGGCCTGGGCGCGGTAGGCCTCCACCACCCAGTTGACGCCGCGGTTGTCGAGCCAGGTCTCGCCCTCGGCCACCTTGCGCACGCACTTGACCAGCAGGTCGGGAGGGATGGAGCGGGTGACGATGCCCTTCACCCCGCGGCGCAGGTACTCGACGGTGTCGTCCTCGTCGGCCTCGCCGGTGAGCACCACCATGCGGGCGTGGCCGGCGCGCTTCATGACCTCGGTCACGGCCTCGGCGGGATTGGGGGAGAGGGCCGACTCGAACAGGATCACGTCGCAGGGGAACTTGGACACGGCGGCCAGGGTCTGGCCCAGGGTCTCGGCCTGGGCCACTACGCGCATGTCGTCCTCCAGAGCGAAGATCTTGCGGATGCCCACGCGGAAGATGGCCTGGGTGTCGGCCAAGAGCACCTTGATGGGAGAGGGCGGCGCGGCCGGCTTCTCGGCCGAGGGCGCCGTCTTACCGGATTCGTTAGCCATGGACTCTTGGAACCCCCAAATGACGCTCGAAATAATATTCGTCGATCACCGCGGCCACGGCATGGTGGTCGCCCTCCGCCGTGCAGCGCACCACCCGGCCGGCGCACTTCACCTGCACCAAGGT